>JBDTLQ010000006.1:0-24689 GCA_039934715.1 Ignavibacteria bacterium
CCCTTCTTTGTGGATAAAATTTTCCAGAATTTTTCTTCCGACATGATTTTTTTTTTAAAAAAATAAAGCCCGCTTGCATTAACGGGCTTTTATTAATAGTCAATAAAAATTGTTTTCTGTTTACTGTTTATTAGTATCTGTTACCGGATATAATATTTTTATTCCCATCGCATCCATTTCATAAACCTTCTGCGGACCCTTGATGTCGTCAGTCTTCATTAAAGGATTTTTTGACTCGTCGTTATAATGTTTCGCCAGATCTTCTGTTATTACAGTCATCTTGAATTTTCCTACCACAACAGCTTTGCTTCCGGCAACATCCTTGGGAACAAAAAACTCGTCCAGTGTTTTTACTCTTACACTGTTACTTCCTTCAGACATTACAATCCAGCATCCCATTGCCTGGCAAACTTCAGAAACATTTCCTTTCACTATCACAATCTTATCATTGTTAGCCGAAGCATTTTTAATAAGATCAGAAAATTCAAGTACTTCCATGGAAGCATCATAATCCTTGCCGTATAATATACCGTCTGCCATTTTTATTCCAACAGGCTCATCCGACATTTTTGCATCCTTTTCGAGCATCTTAACATTCTCATCATGCTGTGAATAAGATATGGAAGAGAATAAGAATAGTGCAATTGCCGCTATAGAAATTTTTTTAATTACATTGAACATTTTTTATTTTCCTTTTTTTTTATTTAGTTTAAATTTAATAAATATTGCTATGAAGTTAAATACTAATTCCTAATACTTATTACCTACCAAAGTACACGGCATTTTTTGATTGAACGCGGATGACACGGAAGAAACTGATTTACGCTGGTTTCTTTTACATTTTCAAATTCATCTCAAACATTAAAATTATATTTAACGAGAGGAGTAAATTTATTTAAATAGAAAAGGCGTATTTTAAAAACTCTATAAGATCAGTGATATCTGTGTAATCCGGGTTCAATCAAAATGTTGTATACTTACGGTAATTCAAACTTAATTAAATTTTCTTGTAATTAAAATATTAATAAGATATTTTGTAAACCTTATCACAATTGTATCCGGATCTTTCAAAATCAATTATCAAAAAAATATGCTTCAGACATTTGACGAAAGAAATAAAAATATAAAAGTATTTGTAGGCAAGAAATTGTACTCAAGGGAGGACGCGAAGGTTTCAGTGTTCGACAGCTCTGTACAGGGAGGTGATGCAGTCTGGGAAGGCCTTAGAATTTATAACGGAAGAATATTTTGTTTTGACGAACATATTAACAGACTTCAGGAATCCGCAAAGACACTTGCATTCTCCGGCATTCCTGATATTTTATTTATAAAGAATGCAGTCATTGAAACTCTTCGTGCAAACGGTATGAAAGATGGCGCTCATATAAGACTGACATTGACAAGAGGTGAGAAGATAACGTCAGGAATGGATCCGAGATTAAATCAAAGCGGCTCATGTCTTATCGTGCTGGCGGAATGGAAAGAACCTGTGTATGATAATGAATCGGGTGTTAAACTTATAACTTCTTCAGTAAGAAGAAATTCTCCTCTGAATCTGGATTCAAAGATCCATCATAATAATCTATTGAATAACATACTCGCAAAGATCGAAGCAAACCTTTGCAACGCCGATGACGCGGTGATGCTGGACAATTACGGATTTGTAGCTGAAACAAACGCTACCAATATCTTCATGGTAAAAAATAATATTCTTTTCACTCCAACCTGTGATTCGTGCCTGCCCGGAATTACAAGAGGGCTTGTAATAAAGATCGCTAATGAGCTTGGAATAAAATGTAATGAAAAAAATATTTCCATTTCTGAATTTTATAGTGCTGATGAAGTTTTTACCACAGGTACAATGGGCGAGCTAACTCCTGTTAAAAAAATAGACGGCAGATCTATTGTAAATAAAAATAACTCGGATATACTTTTAAAGATTTATAAAAAATTCAAAGAGTTGACTGAAAGCACCGGTGAGAAGCTACCTTTTTAAGTCATAAACCCTGAAGCATTATAATATGATCAATTAAAAACTTCTTTTACTTTGCTGATCCCGAAGTATTCATTCTTACTATTGTTCCATATTTCTTTTTACCATCATCATCATTTTCTCCGCCCTGCTGCCCGAAACAAAAAATCAGTGATCCGTCATTATTGAGTGTCACGTTATCAATAGGATATTCACCAGAAGTGGGACGGTCAAATGAAAAAATTATTTCATATCCATTTCCGTCAACACCGATCTTAAAAATTGTACCGCGGTCATTCTCTCCTCCGTCTTGTGTGGATCCGTAAAGGAACCCGTTCGATAGATGCAGCGAGCCGAAAGGATCCTTGCCGTCTTTGTCTTTTGCTCCGAATGAATGCATGATCTTAAAATCACTGCTGTCTTCATTTATCGAAAAGATAATTCCTTTATCATTATCACCTCCGTATTGGGTCATACCGAAAAGCTTAGTGCCGCTTCGTGCCAGATAGCCATGTTCAGAAGTGTTGCCGTCATTCTTTCCTTTTTGAAAAGTATGAATAATGTTATAACTTGTATCAGTAAGATCGAAGCTGAAGATCACACCGAGATCCGCTGCACCTCCCGACTTGGTGATACCAAAAACTGTATGACCGTCACTTCCGGGTACGGGCTTTCCGTGAGGATTGTCACCCTGAGATTTATGAAAAGAATGTATAACAGAAAAACCTGAACCGTCAGGGTTGATCTGATAAAGAGCGCCGTTGTTGTGTGTGCCGCCCTCAGCTGTCATTCCATAAAAAATATTATTGATCACCACCACTCCGCTGTGCGGCTGCGCACCATCGTTCACTCCGCCGTTAAAAACATGAACAGGAGTATAACCCGAGCCGTCGGTATTGATCTTAAATATCACGCCGTTATTATTGCTTCCACCGTACAACGCAGCACCATATAAAGCGTTATTAAAATACAGCATTGCGTCGTGATGTGGCTCCTTGCCAGTCCCGTTATTCTCGCCATCTTCGAAATGATAAAGTGTTTGAAAATTCTTTCCGTCAATATCAGTCTTGAAAATTACTCCTTTATTATTTTTTCCTCCAGCTGATGTATAGCCATAGAGATCATTATTTACCAGAGTTAATGTTCCTTTTGGTGTTGCTCCGTCATTGCCGTTAAATGAATGCAAGGGTTTATATTTTTTTTCAGAGGTTTTGCAATTAATACTTATTAATCCGGAAATAATAGAAATTGTAAGAAGAAGTCTTGAAAAGTTTTTCATTAGAAATAATTAATATATAAATAATATTGTCTGCTTGACCGGATCATGCTTATATGATCAGATCCATTTTTTTTGTTTAAACAATAACAGCATCCCTATTGTAACAGCTGCCATGAGAATGAGACTGATTATGAATCCTTCTTTGTCATGAAGGAAAGGTATGAAATCAAAATTCATTCCGAAGACACCTGTGATAAAAGTCAGAGGCAGTATGATCGTTGCTATGATTGTAAGAAACTTCATCACTTCATTCATCTTGTTATTAACAATTGATAAATATGAATCAAGCATCCCCGCGACATAATCCCTGTAAGACTCTGTAGTATCGGAAACTCTTACGAGGTGATCGTAAACATTTCTGTAGTAAACCGATTCCTCAAGCGAGATCAGATCTGAATCTCCTCTTGTAAGCTTAAAAAGAACTTCCTTCTGATATGAAGAAATTCTTCTGAGCCTGATAAGATCTTTCTTAAGATTGAGGATACGCTGGAGGGTAGGGCTACCCGGCGTTCCTTCAAAGAGCTGCTGTTCAACTTTATCAACTTCAATTTCCATATTATCTAAAATAGGATAATATCTGTCGACAATATCATCAAGAATAATATTTAGAATGTAGTCAGGTCCCTTTTTAAAAGTCCGCTCATTTAAAATTGAGCTGATATTTTTTGTGATAGTATTTTCGCCGGCTTCACTATGAATTGTAACGAGAAAATTATGACCGAGAAAGCAGCTTAAAGGAAACATCTTGTACTTAAAGCTTTTCTTCTCTTCGGTAAGACCGTTGAAAACAATGAATAGATAACTATCGAAGTCATCGATCTTAGGATGATGAACCGCATTTTCCTTAAGATACCTGAAAGAGTCTTCAATCGCGAGAGGATGAAAGCTGAATACATCACTCAGCAGCTTCTGGCTCTCTTCTTCAGATGAATTGTAAATGTCGATCCAGAGATTTTCACTGCATTTATAATCCCATTTTGTAAGCTGCTCGATAGGTAACTTGTGGACTCCCTTCTCGGCGCTGTATTTAATTATGCTTATCATAAAATTTGTCTATTACAATTACAAATTCACCTTTAAGATTATTTTCTCCTATCAAAGTTAATATCTCCGAAGCCGATCCTCTGAACTGACGCTCTTCCGGCATTGTGAGATCAAAACCAACAAAAACTTTTCTTTCCTCAAACACTACATCAATATCATTAAGCATAGCTTTCAATCTGTATGGCGCGTCCATGAGTATGAGCACTTTATCAGTATACTTTAATTTTGTCAGTTCATGTTTTCTTATATCAGTTTTAGGCGAAAGAAATCCGGAATAATAAAATCTGCTTATATCAAATCCTGAAAGAACAACCGCGGCAATAACTGAATTCGCACCGCCTATAAACTCCAGTTTAATATTTGCTTCAATACATTTCTGCAAAAGAATGTTACCCGGATCCGAAAATACAGGTGTACCGCAATCCGAGATCAAAGCGATGCTCTTTCCTTGTGCAAGGTCAAGAAAAATTTCCTCGCTTTCTTCAGCTTCATTATGTTCGTTCAGTGACCTTAGCTCTTTCTTTATCTCAAAAAACCTTAACAGCCTTGATGCTTCTTTGTACTCTTCGCACACTATGTATTCACTCTCATCCAGAAGTCTTAATGCTCTCAATGTTATATCGGCATAATTCCCGATAGGCGTTGTTATAATGTTAAGTGTCCCTGTCATTTTTTTTTGTGAATGGTCAATAGTCAATCGTGAATCGTCAATCGTGTCAATGGTCAATCGTGAATCGTCAATCGTGAATCGTCAATTATCAACTATCAACTATCAACTATTACCAGTGCTTCCATAACCGCCCTCACCTCTGTGAGTTTGCGATACCAGCTCAGTTTCTATCAGCATTGCTTTTTCATGTTTCGCGATCACAAGTTGAGCTATCCTGTCACCGAAATTTATTTCAAAATCCTCCTTGCCGAAATTTATAAGCAGGACTTTCACTTCGCCCCTATAGTCAGAGTCAATAGTTCCGGGGGAATTCAGAACAGTAATGTTTTTCTTCAATGCAAGTCCGCTCCGGGGTCTGATCTGTCCTTCATATCCTTCGGGAATTTCAAGTATTAAATTTGTCGGAACGAGTTTTGATTCAGAAGGTTTGATTGTGATCATTTCCCCGGAAGATGAGCACAGGTCGAGTCCTGACGAGCCGCCTGTTTTATATTCAGGAAGAACTACCCGAATGTCTGCGTTAAATTTCTTAAAATGAATATTCAAAAAATTATTTATATAAAAAAAGGCAGCGGCGTGAAAGCTGCTACCTTTATATTTGAAAAAGAAAACTTACCTGTAATCGTCCATAGAGAACAAACCTGCAATTAACGCGATAACAAAGAAAATGATTGCCAGTATTGAAAGTATGATATTAATTATACCGAGCCACATCCCGATCTTTGCAAACGTTAATCCCGCCTGTGAAGATCTGCCGGCATTTATCTCATTGATCTCCTTTTTTCCCATTATCCATGCCGGGATAGCTGCAATGATACCGCATGATATGAATGATAAAATTCCGAGTACCAGTGCTATGATTGCGTTTGAACTTGCGCTTCCGCCTGTATTCATTGATCCCGGAGGTATCGGTGGCGGAGGAGGATTGAAACTTGGCGGCGGAGGAGGAGGGGGAGGAAAATTACCGCTGCCTGAATCTGTCCTGAAAAGTGAGTAAGCTTTCATACTTATTTTGTTTGATTAAGAATTTTCTTTGGCAAATATAAATTTTTAGTTATGAAATATAAACACTTAAATAATGTGAATGTCAAACATTTGGAAATTGTGATATCGGATTTGGAATTTTTAGATATAAGAACTTAGGTCTTGGATTTTAGATTTTCAGACTATGATTGCCAGATAGATCTAAAATCAAAATAAATTCCAAATTCCGCCTTGCAGCGAGGCAGGCGAAATCCCAAATCCTAAATCCCAAATTCGAAATCCCAAACTTTCAGAAGAAAAGTTTATCAACGTTCTTATTGATGCTTTGTATTAAATTTTCATACTCTTTGCTCTTTATTCCGGATATTTTTTTTAACGTGTGAATAATATACGAAGGTTCATTCTTTTTTCCTCTGTAAGGTACAGGCGGCAGAAAAGGGGAGTCGGTCTCGGACAGCAACCTGTCATCCGGAGTCTTCTCAATCACATCAACTCCTTCAAAATTCTTGTAGGTTATGTTCCCGCAGTATGAAACATAAAAATTTTCAAGCGATAATATTCTGTCGAGTTGTTGTGTGTTGCCGCTGAAACAATGGAATTGTCCTGACAGATCTTCACTATAATTTTCACTCACTAATTCTATGGCGTCATCAGTTGATTCCCGTGTATGAATAACTACAGGAAGTTTGAAAGACTTAGCAAGTTCTATCTGAAGTTGAAAGAACGACTTCTGTTTTTCAATATGTGTTTTGTCCCAGTAATAATCCAGTCCCGTTTCACCAATGGCTACAACTTTTTCATGATGCAATAGTTTTTCAAGTTCATCGATCACACTGATCTCATGTTTGCTTACGTCACAGGGATGAATTCCCAGCGCGCAATAGATCATGTCAAATTTTTCCGACATATTCAGAACTGTCTTCGAAGTTTCAAGATCGACAGCCGGAACAATTATCCTTTCAATGCCTGCATCTTTTGCTCTCGACAAGACATCTTCAATGTTTTCAAGTATCTCAGGGTAATATAAATGAGCGTGTGTGTCTGTCATGTTTTTAGTTAAGTTGAGTTAGTTGAGTTAGTTGAGTTGGGTAAGTTAGTTGAGTTGGTTGAGTGAAGTAAGCAGAGGTGCAGGTTGTGTAATATCTTAGATCTTACTATCCATATTCAGCGTACTCAACTTACTCACCATACTTAACATACTCACCATACTTAACATACATAACATACATAACATACTTAACTTACTTAACTTACTCAACTCAAGCATGAAGCTCCTCCGATCTTTCAACTATCTTCGTAAGCAGTTTCGAAAAATTATTATAGGCGATCTTTCCGGCTTCGATGACTTCATCATGATCAGTAACACTATCCGAACTTTCAGAGAGTAGATTTGTGATACATGAAAAAGCTATCGTCTTCATTCCGATCTTGTTTGCGTGAATGATCTCCGGAATGGTTGACATTCCTACGGCGTCAATACCAAGTTTTGAAAGATATCTGATCTCAGATCTTGTTTCATACATCGGACCCTGCGCGCAGCAATAGCTTCCGTATCTTAAAAGAATATTTTCTTCTTTTGCAATCTGCTTTATCTTTTCGGAAATATTCTTATGATACAAGATCGCGTGATCATCTGAAGGGATTGGAGTGTTCAAAAAATTTAAATGTGATGTTATCAGCATAAGGTCAGATACACGAAATCCTTTATTCAACCCGCCTGCTGCGTTAGTCACAATTAGCGTTGTTACCCCATGTTCTTTTGCACGGTTAACATTTTCAAGGATCATACCAGGCTCATATCCTTCATAAAAATGACGCCTTCCCGAAAATAGTATTATTTCCTTTCCTGATATCTTACCTTTATATGCAGTGAGATGATGGAAGCTGTTTTTATCCTCTGAAATAACCTGAGGCGCATATAGCTCTTCTGTAAATTTATTAAGCCCCGACCCTAAAATAATTCCTATTTTATTATTCAATAACTTTTAATGATTTGCTTTATTCTTTTGGAACACTGATAACACGGATTAAGCGGATGATGCTGATCTTTATATAAATAATTCATCATCTCATTCCCAAACCCTAGTTTGGGAATGTTAAATTCCAGATAGTCTTGCGGACTCTCCGATATAATTTTATGTTATCAGCGTAAATCAGTTTTATCTGTATCATCTGCTCGCCTCGCCCGCCTTGCCGCGAGGCAGGCTGCGCTTGGCGAAGCGGGCGTTCTTCAATTGATAAAGGTCAAAACGCGAATTGAATTTACAAAAACCACTTGAAATAATTAATAGCATAAGTTATGTTTGTTTAAAGAAACTTTTAGCAGCTGTTCTTACGTTTAGTATACAAATTTAATTTTATACATTTTATACTATGAGTAACGATAAAATTCACAGTCCGTTAGATCAGTCAAAAGAGTATTTACATAAAGCATATGCTCTCCAGATGAAAGGACAGTTCGAAGCAGCCATTCTGAACTATAAAAAATCACTCGAAATTTTTCCGACAGCCGAAGCATATACGTTTCTCGGCTGGACATATAGTTTTCTGGGAGATCTGAACAAAGCAATTGAGGAATGCAAGAACGCGATATCTGTTGACCCGGATTTCGGGAATCCTTATAATGACATCGGAGCATATCTTATTCAGCAGGGGATATACGATGAAGCTATAACATGGCTAGAACTTGCTTTAAAAGCAAAGCGGTATGAAAATCCTCACTTCGCACACCTTAATATAGGAAGAGTGCTTGAAGCAAAAGGATTATGGTTTGAAGCTATCGATGAATTCCGTATCGCGAAGGAACTCGCACCGGATTATACACTTGCAAAGCAATATTTCAACAAGCTGCAGGGTTTATTAAATTGATTTCAAAATAAAAATATAGTATACCAATGAAAAAAATATTATACATAATCATATTTCTTTTGCTATGTACAGCAGCAAAGGAAATAAAAGCTCAAAACTTTACTTATACACACCTCGGTCCTTCGTTTGTTTGATATCCTTACATACCGGATTCAATACAGGTCGTACAGCATCGGGCAATTGTAAGAAACAATTCTTCCTCAGACCTGCATTTCAGATTTGCCAGAATTGTAAATGATCTTCCTGCAACATGGGAAACTCAAATGTGCTATGACCTTTGCTACGCGGGTTTCGTAGATACTATTTCGCTTCCTTCAGATGATCCTTATATGATTGCGCCCGGACATCAGGATACATTATTCTATATTGATTTCACATGTATCGGACAGGGACTGGGAACTTCCATTGTAAGGATGTACGATACAAGTGATCCTTCGCAATATGTTCAGGATACTTTTAAAGTCCAGATCGGAATCGTCGGAATTACAAATATATCCACATTGGTTGATAGCTATAGCCTCAGTCAGAACTATCCGAATCCGTTTAATCCGACAACGAACATTAATTTTTCAATTCCTGATCAGGGAACAGTAAGCTTAAAGGTTTATGATATTCTCGGAAATGAGATCTCGACTCTTGTTAATAATGAGAGACTTACAGCCGGCACATATAAAGTTGACTTTAACGGCAGCTCGCTTACATCGGGAATTTACTATTACACTTTAAAGACCGAAAGCTTTATTGATACAAAGAAAATGCTTTTAATAAAGTAGGAGTATTGAGTATTGAGTATTGAGTATTAAGTAGCATATATTCCATTTTAAAACCGGCATTAATTAATGCCGGTTTTTTTTGTGAACTCTTTTCAGGTTGGCTCTATTATAACCCGGTTTGTCGAATAGTATTCCCGGTACACAATTTTGCTTTTGCAGATCTCTTCCAGCTATACACAATGGAATTCAGATTATTTCATTATTATCCGACAAGTAAGTAGTTCAGATTATCAGCCCATCCCTGATTGCCTGTTAACGCGAGTATTCAAAAAAGGAGATTGTATATTTTATATTTTGAATATAGATTACTGAAATCAGTGAGGAAGTTAAAATATGAAAGAGGATAAATTTCTCCGTTATTGTCCAAAATGTTATAATTACGATCCTTCAACAGGTGCATGCAGTTACATTCATGAAAATGTTTTGCAGTATCCTGACAAATTCATTTCGCATTGCGATGGAAAATATTTATCGCTGATCAATGGCGATACAATAGAACCTTTTTATGAAAGTGATGCGGCTGAAAGTAATGCTGGCGAAAATGAGCAAATGATGGTCCCCGTTTTCTCCACATATAACAACGCATTGTTTCAGGTCGCTAAAACAATTCTAAACGATCACAACATAAAATTCTACTCACGCGGAGATTTTCTGAATGTACTGGAACCGGCTGTGTATGAATCCGAGATAAAAGTTTTTGAGAAAGATGCGAAGGCTGCTGAAGAATTACTAAGTGAAATAGCTCCGGTCCGGTATGAAACTCCGGATAAGTTTAGCAACTTTCTTACCAGGTTCGGGATACTTATAATTTTAATTTCTCTTCTAATTATAATGTTAATTTTACTGTTGATAAAAATATTTTAGAAAAGAGAGATAATTTATTATTCATAATTTAAAATAACATGAAAGAAGAAGATAACATAGAATTGGTTACAGTGTATTCAACATGCAATAATGCCATATTCCAGATTGCCAAAAACATACTTAAGAGCAACGGGATAAAATTTTTTTCTAACGCCGCATACTATGGCGTTATTAGTACAAGAGTTTATAACTCAGAAATAAAAGTTTTTCCAAAAGATATAGAAGCAGCAAAAAAACTATTAAGTGAATTGACACCTTCCTCATACGAGCCTCCAAATGAATTTCAAAAATTCCTTTCAGGAAATATAATCTATATAATTGCGGGTGCAATTGTACTGATCTTCGTAATTCTTTTCATGGTAAAGAAATAATTCTCCCCAGAACTTGCTCGTTTCCGCTGTGTCTCCCGCGCACTCTTTAACTTTTCGATAAGGAATGTTTTTATTGAGGGGACACGGATATTATTTTCAGCATAATTAAACAAACTCCATTGTGGTTTTTCACCCAAATCATAAAACCTGGCACTCGAGTATTCATAATCAATATAATGATTTACTAATTTCCATTTACCGGATACAGGATTTTTATGTATGTAGTTCAGTTTTTGTCTGATAAAGTTCTCAGTGACTATTTCTTTACAATCCATTGAGTCTTCAAACACTTCATGCTTTTTATTTCTTTGCTTTTCGGAAGGATTGACCGCCTCGGACATTGTTTTTAATAAATCCCATCTCTCAATCTTTTCAAGCCGGTCAACAATTTCATAAGCCATAAATCTTTTTCCTGTTCCCATAATATTATTAATAGCTTTTTCCGGATTTGAAGTATATACAAGCGTATGAAGATGATTTGGCATCACAACATATCCACAATTAAAGACACCATATTTAACTAAAATCTCAAACCATTGATATATGTGATCATATAAACCGGTTATCTCAAACAAGTTTTGCCATTGAAAGCAAGTGAAGGTAATATAGTAGAAAGTATTATAATTTGTATGTAGCTTTTTGACACTCATTCCAAAACAAAATTCGGATAAAAGAAATAAATTTCACTGCATTAATCCGGCTAGTCTGCTATATCGGTTAGTTCGCTGTGTCCCCGCATTCATATTGATCTTGTTTGAAATCTCTTCATGCGGGAGACACAGCGGCAACGGAGAAAATCCGTTAACATCTTCGATGAGATTTGTAGAGTTCATTGATGAAAGAACAGGTTTTGTTGGTGGTGAATATGGATATTTGTATAAATCTACTACGTTTGGAGTGTCCTGGGTTAGAGAAAATACATCCACTTTTCCGCCACATGAAATAATTGCTATGCATCTTTATAATAATTTAGTTGGGTGGATTGTTGGCGGCGAAGCAAAAATATTTGGTACAACCACCGGAGGTCAAACGATTGTCAATATTTCAGGAATCTCTAAAAACATTCCGGAAAAGTTTTCTCTATCTCAAAATTATCCCAATCCATTTAATCCTTCAACATCAATTAATTATTCTTTAGCACAGCCTGGTTTTGTGCAGCTAAAAATTTATGACATCCGTGGTAAAGATATCAAATCATTTATTAATGATTTCATGAACGCCGGAAACTATACGTTGGATATTGATGATGCAGGTTTGAATTCAGGAATTTATATTTACTCTTTATTATATGATCAAGTAATAATTGATTCTAAGAGGATGGTTTATTTGAAGTAAACAAATTCTATTATGATTAGAGCTCCATAAATATTACTAATCAAACAAAATTTTAACAGGGCGGAGGCTCTTATCCCTTGAGAAGGTTAAAACGCCCCCTTTTTTCACCACTCAATGGTTGCATTTATTATGAGTCAATGCGGAATGTTTCTTGCAGTGTGATATAACTTGACAATAGAGAATATTTGAAATACGTTTAACTACCTCGATAATTTCTTTTAATAGAAGAAACAAATTTTAACATTCTAGAATATTTTTCTTGATTGTTTTATCTCTCCCCAAAACATTTAAATAAATTTTAACTTCATGATAAAAATAATTTTTATGTTATTTTTCCTCATAATAAATAATTCATATTCACAATGGATAGCACAAAGTTCCGGAACAGGTTCTTTTTTAGTAGATGTAGAATTTCTGAATCGCAATACCGGGTGGGCAGTGGGAGATGGAGGCGTAATTATAAAGACAACCAATGCCGGAATAAACTGGTTATCAATTCCAAATCCTACAATGGGTAAGCCACTGTTCAGCATTCATATTGTAGATTCAAATATTTGTTACGTTGTTGGATGGTTTGAAACAATAATTAAAACAACAAACGGTGGGAATAATTGGATAGAAATCAGGAATGGAGGTTTTGGTTTTGGGTCAAGTTATGAAGCGGTTTTTTTTATTGATGAGAATACAGGATGGATCGCAGGTACTGGGCAGAAAATTTTAAGAACAACTAATGGAGGAGATTCCATAATTACTCAACCCCTTTTTGCCGGAAATCTTCATGATATGTATTTTAAAGATGCTTTGACAGGGATTGTTACCGGATCAGGAACTGATATGTTTAAAACAACCAATGGAGGATTGAACTGGATCAATATTGAAATGCCGATTGGGACTAGAATACCGACATTTTACAAGATATCGTTTGTTGGTAATCAGTTTGGATGGGTAGCAGGAAGTGATAACAGAATTTTTAGAACAACAAATTTTGGAGATACCTGGGATAGTATAAGCGCTGTTCCTGTAAGTTCGCTTACATCTTCAATGAGATTTATTGAATTCAGTAGTGAGAGAACAGGATTTGCAGGAGGTGAACAGGGTTATCTATATAAATCCACTAATGAGGGAATTGAATGGGTCAGGGAAAACTCAGGAATTTTCCCACCCGCGATGATGCAATCAATGTATATGTACAATGATTCTTTAGGCTGGATAGTAGGAGGGGGCGGGAAAATAATTAAAACAACTAATGGTGGACAGACAATTGTCAACATTTCAGGTACTACTAATATTGTGCCTAAAAAGTTTTCACTTTCTCAAAATTATCCTAACCCATTTAATCCTTCAACATCAATTAATTATTCTTTAGCACAGCCTGGTTTTGTGCAGCTAAAAATTTATGACATCCGTGGTAAAGATATCAAATCATTTATTAATGATTTCATGAACGCCGGAAACTATACGTTGGATATTGATGATGCAGGTTTGAATTCAGGAATTTATATTTACTCTTTATTATATGATCAAGTAATAATTGATTCTAAGAGGATGGTTTATTTGAAGTAAACAAATTCTATTTATGATTAGAGCTCCATAAAATAATTAACAGGGCGGAAGCTCTTACCCCTTGCGCATGAGCATGGTCATTGCTTGTATGCAAACGGTCATATTACTTATGGCAAGGTATCTTTCGGACCCGGAGGTGATGGTTACTTTAGTCCATATGAAACCATTTTATTAAAATATCAATCACCTGATTTCGCAACACTGAACACTCAAAGCGCTTATACTATAGGAGATTACTCAGCCAGAAATTCATCAAATGGGGAGATCTTGAAAGTCAGTATTAGCGGAAATGATGCGGTATTTACTATTACAAAATTGAAACCGGAAATTTTATATCGACAAGAAAGATGCTGCTGATCAAGTAACAGAATTTGCGTGAAGAAGTAATATCAGTAAGGAGCTGAACAATATTTAGCTCCTTTTTTATTTAAATAAAAATAGATAATATGAAAGTGCCTCAATAAAAATTTTAAAACCTTTAAACAAACCTGTCATGAAAACTCTCACCTGTTTCAGATCTAAAACCCCAAGAGTTTTATTGTTTACATTATTTTTTATTTTCTTTTTTTCAAATTTAAATGCACAGATTTCACAATGGACATCCAGAGGCAACGGAGCGGGAGGAGCTTTATTCTCACCGAGCTTTAGTCCGCATAACGCGAATGAAATTTATATGGGCTGTGATATGAGTGAGCTCTTTCATACAACTGATCTCGGCAATACCTGGAATGAAGTTGATTTCAGACAAATGGTTGGTAACAACGGCGCTAAAGTGCAGTTCACCAATAACCCACTGATAATGTACTGTACAAATTTTGAAAGCGATCTTATGACCCCGCATAAAAGTACTGACGGAGGAGTGACCTGGAATCCGCTTGCATCAGATCCTACATTCGGCGAAGCGTTTAGTTTTTTTGGTGATATAAATAATTCAAATAACCTGCTGATTACGGATTATACTACTCTTTACTATTCATCAAACGGAGGAACATCCTTTACACAAAAGTATAATAATCCCGCGGGCTGTTATGTTGCAGGAGTTTTGTTTGACGGAAGTAATGTTTATGTTGGGCTAGATAACGGTGTACTTGTTTCTACAAATTCCGGATCGTCATTTTCTATTTCGGCGATCGGCGGTATTCCCGGAACTGAATCTATAGTTTCATTTGCAGGAGCCAAAGAGGGAGGGGTTGTAAGATTTCTCTGTGTTACTCTTGGCAATGGTGATGTTTATCCCGGTGTCACCGGTGCTGATCATTATGGTTATAAAAATATTTATTCAATTGACTGGGGACAGGCTAACTGGAGTTTGAAGATCTCGGGAATAAATTCTACTCATCATCCATTTTTTATTGCAATGGCAAAGAATAATATCAGTGTTGCTTATACCGGCGGGGGAAGTGAAGCAGGTGATCCAACAATTTATAAAACAACCAACGGCGGAAGTAACTGGACCAATGTATTTCTAACTAATAATAATCAGAATATTTTCACCGGATGGAGCGGACATGGCGGCGATAGAGGCTGGTCTTACGGAGAGTATGCATTGGGATTTGATTGTTCACCTGTTGATCCCGATAAAGTTATAATAACCGATCTCGGCTTTCCCCACATTACAACAAATGGCGGCACAACATGGAAGCAGGCATATTTAAATACAAGCGATCAGAATCCTATGAACCTACCGACACCGGTTGGAAAATATTATCACGGCATCGGTCTGGAAAATACAAGCTGCTGGTGGCTTACATGGTCTGATGCAATGAATATTACTGCCGGTTATTCAGATATAAAAGGGACGAGAAGCACTGACGGTGGAAACACATGGTCGTTTAATTATACCGGCAATACTTACAACTCTATGTATCAGTCTCATAAACATCCGGTTACCGGAAATTTATATGCAGCAGTTTCATCTGTTCACGATATGTATCAAAGTACTTATCTGCAGGACTCAAGAATCAATTCAGGTACAGGAAAAATTTTATTTTCAACTAATAACGGAGCGGCATGGCTGACACTTCATGATTTTGTTCATCCGGTTATAAGCATTGCATTTGACCCCAATAGTCCGAACACAATGTATGCGAGTGTGATCCACAGCACACTCGGCGGAATTTTTCTTTCGACGAATATTCAGAACGGGGCTTCATCTACATGGACAAAGCTTACTAATCCGCCAAGGACTGAAGGTCATCCTTTTAATATAAAAGTTTTGAATGACGGGACTTTGCTTTGTTCATATTCCGGAAGAAGAAATCCTGCTGGAGCTTTCACCTCTAGTTCAGGAATTTTTATAAGTACAAATTCAGGAACGAGCTGGATAGACAGGTCAGCACCCGGAATGCTTTACTGGACAAAAGATATTGTTGTCGACGCGCATGATGTAAATCAAAACACTTGGTACGGATGTGTATTCAGCGGATGGGGAGGACCTCCGAACGGACTTGGCGGATTGTATAAAACTACAAACCGCGGTGTGAACTGGACACGAATAAATTCTCTTGACAGAGTTGGTTCGTGTACAATAAGTCCTGTTAATCCGAATGAAATGTATATGACTACTGAAGTTGATGGATTATGGTACAGCAGTAACATAAACTCTGGTACTCCGGCTTTCACTCAGGTTCAAAGTTATAAGTTCAGGCAGCCCGAAAGAATTTTTTATAATCCTTTCAATACAAATGAAGTGTGGATAACGAGCTTTGGCAATGGGATAAAAGTAGGTTATACCAATCCTCCTTCATTATCTTTGAATGTAACTTTAGCAATAGAAGGAATGTGGAATGGAACCACAGAAGTTCAGGATACAATCCGATTTTACTTAAGAAGCAGTATTGCTCCTTATAATAGAGTAGATTCAGCGGCAGCTTATTTGAATTCATCCGGAAATGCTACAGTAAACTTTATAAATGCTGCAGCAGGTAATTATTATTTACAGACGAGCCATAGGAATGCACTCGAGACATGGAGCTCTGGACCGGTAAGTTTCACTGCAGGTGTAACAACAAGCTACAACTTTACAACTTCGCAGACTCAGGCATTTGGTAATAATCTTGTTTTGAAATCAGGAAAGTGGTGTATATATAGCGGAGATATTGATAAAAGTGGAGTCATACAACTATCAGATATTATAAGCATTTACAATGATGCATCTAATTTCGTTTCAGGCTATGTAATTACGGATCTAACAGGGGAGAATTTAGTTAATCTAACCGATATATTAATCGCGGCAAATAATTCGAGTAACTTTGTAGGAGTGATAAAGCCTTGATACGCGAGACGCTAGATGCGAGACTCGAGACGTAAGAAATGTCAAACGTCAGATGTCAAACGTCAGAGGTCAAATGTCAGACGAGAGAAGTCAATTGTCAGACGTGAGACGTTAAATATTTAAATCTAAAATCTAGAATCTAAAATCTAGAATCTTGAAAACTCTATTGCTTCTTGTATTCATTTTTCTCGTAATCTCAAGTTCATCATTTTCACAAAATCCAAATCCGGCACTGATCGGATACTGGCAGAACTGGAATGACGGTGCATCTCCGTATATACCTCTCACTCAGATCGACACAAGTTATAATATCATTCCTGTTGCCTTTGCGGTGCCTTCATCAGGCACATCTTACAATATCACATTTACTCCGGATGGAATATCTTCATTGGCATTAAAGCAGCAGATAGACACTATGCATTTAAGAGGAAAGAAAGTTATCATCTCAATTGGCGGAGCTAATGATCCTGTTACATTAAATGATACTAATCAGAGAAATACTTTTGCCACTTCGGTGATGAACATAATCAACACATATGGATTAGATGGGATAGATATTGACTTTGAAGGAAGCTCGATCTCAGTTTCGGGCGGGACAATTGCAAATCCAACAGATGCTAAAATAATTAATCTCATCTATGCCATAAGAATGATCATGGATCAATTCAGAATATTGTACGGAAAAAAAATGATACTTACGATGGCACCGGAAACTGCTTTCGTGCAGGGAGGAATGTCGGCATACGGTGGTATATGGGGAGCATATCTACCAGTGATACATGCATTGAGAGATTCGATCGAAGTTCTGCAAGTGCAGCTATACAATAGCGGCAGCATGTATGGCATTGACGGACAAATTTATTTTCAGGGCACAGTTGATTTTATTTTGTCACAAACCGAAGCAGTGATACAGGGCTTCAATACTGCCGGCGGACATTTTAACGGATTGAGAGAAGATCAGATCGCTGTAGGACTTCCTGCATGTTCGAATGCCGCGGGAGGAGGATACATTTCTCCTGATTCAGTAAAAGCCGCGATAAATTATTTAAAAGGTCTCGGACCAAAGCCGGGACATTATACAAAGGTGAGTTCCTATCCGGGCTTAAGAGGAATGATGGACTGGTCGATAAACTGGGACAAAGTTGCAACATGCGGCGGTGTGTATGAATACGCGAACAGCTTTAACAGTATCTTCCACGCTTCACAGACTTTGAATCTTACTTTATTCATTCAGGGATTTTATAATTCAACTCTTCATAATACAAGAAGAGATACTGTCAGAGTTTATCTGCGGGACACACTATCTCCGCACATAATTATTGATTCATCAAAAGCATATATCGGCGCTAATGGTTCGGCTGTTTTCAATTTTAAGAATGCTCAGAATGGAAAGCGTTATTACATTCACATAAAACACAGAAACTCTCTTGAAACCTGGAGCAAAGCAGGAGGCGAAATCTTTACTTCAAATGTTCTGAACTATAATCTTACGACGTCAACTGTACAGGTATTCGGAAACAACATGATACTGGTGGATACAGCTCCGGCGAAATACGGGATCTACAGCGGCGATGTAAATCAAAGCGGCACGGTCGATCTCAATGACATGATCTTAATTACAAACGGGGCTTCTAGTTTTCTTACAGGTTATCAGGTGACTGACGTCAATGGAGACAATCTTGTAAATCTGAATGATATTATTATTGCTTATAATAATTCTGTTAGCTTTGTGGTAAGGATCATTCCATAATTAAGTTAGGGGAGTTGAGTGAGTTAATTAAGGTGAGTTGAGTGAGTTAAGTTAGGTGAGTAAGGTTTAATAGTTAATCAACCGCTTTATGAAGTTGTAAAGAAAATTTGCTTTTTTTAGATTGTTAAAAATGTCTTAGACAAACATTATATAAATTTTATCACAATGATAAAAACAATTATTATTATCGCTTCAATTCTGCTGAGCAATTTTAATTCTGATATGGATGAATTAACAAATAATATTCACAAAGATAATTTTAATATATCTTCTTCCCCCGACTGGACAGGGGAAGGTAATCAACCCGCGGCGAGATACAGCTGCTCGGTCTCATCGGCAGGCGATGTGAATGGAGACGGATATCCTGACGTAGTTGTAAGCGCTGCCTATTATGATAATGGTCAGACAGATGAAGGAAGAGTAAATGTTTATTATGGATCTGCATCGGGATTACCAACTGTTCCAAGCTGGACAGCCGAGAGTGATCAGGAAGGAGCTTCATGTTATTCAGCGGCTTGCGCCGGGGATGTAAATGGTGACGGCTACTCTGACATTATTGCCGGCGCGCAATTTTATGACAATGGACAAACAGACGAAGGCAAGGTTTTTGTTTACTATGGATCATCAGAAGGACTTTCAAAAATAGCAAACTGGACTGCTGAAAGTAATCAGGCAGGAGCGTTGTTTGGAATTCTTGTTTCATCCGCGGGAGATGTAAATAATGACGGATATTCCGATGTGATAATAGGATCGCCAACGTATGACAATGGGCAGACGGATGAAGGAAGAGCTTATGTTTATTATGGTTCGTCTGAAGGATTATCCGATTCGGCTGACTGGATCGCGGAAAGTGATCAGGCGGGTGCATGGTTTGGAGTTTCAGTTTCAAAAGCAGGTGATGTCAATGGTGACGGTTACTCTGATGTAATAGTTGGCGCACATCAGTATACTAACGGCCAGCCTTATGAAGGAAGAGCGTATGTTTATTATGGTTCTGCAACAGGATTGTCGGATACACCGGCATGGACCGGAGAAAATGATCAGGCAAATTCTCTTTATGGATATTCTGTTTCAACTGCAGGTGATGTCAACGATGACGGATATTCGGATGTGATTGTCGGCTCGTATCTTTATGATCACGGTCAGACTGATGAAGGCGGTGCTTTTGTTTATTATGGCTCATCATCGGGATTATCAGACACGGCAAACTGGACAGCAGAAAATAATAATCCGGGTTCAAGATTTGGCGTCTCGGTTTCTTCAGCCGGCGATGCCAATGGTGACGGATATTCTGATGTAATAGTCGGAGCATACAGATATACGAACGGCCAGGCCGAAGAGGGAAGTGCTTATGTTTATTATGGCTCGTCAACAGGGCTTGCACCGGTTTACGGATGGATGCAGGAAAGCAATCAGGGAGGAGCACGTTATGGCTACGCGGTTTCAAATGTCGGCGATGTAAATAAAGATGGTAATTCGGATGTTATAGTTGGTGCGGTAAATTATGATGACGGCGAACTTGATGAAGGAGCTGCATTCATTTATTTCGGCTCGGGAGTTAAAACAATTTCATTGAAAGTATTGATACAGGGATTTTATGAAATTGAAAAAGATAAAGTGGTTCCCGATACGTTAACGGTTTATTTACGAAATAGCGTTGCTCCGTTTATTGTTGTAGATTCATCCAGGGCAATCATTAATACTTCAGGTAATGCTCAGTTTATTTTCACAAAAGCATTTAATAACACACCATATTATATTCAGATCAGGCACAGGAATTCAATTGAAACCTGGAGTTCATCAACGCAGAGTTTCACACATTCACTTCTAAATTTTGATCTTTCAACTTCAGCTTCACAGGCTTACGGAAATAATCTCGTACTGGTAAATTCAAGTCCGCTGAGATTTGCAGTGTATAGCGGAGATATAAATCAAAGCGGCACAATAAATCTGACGGACATTATCGCAGTGTCAAATGCAGCAGCAGGTTTTGTAACCGGTTATCAAATCACAGATGTTACCGGTGATAACATTGCAAATCTATCTGACATTCTCCTTACATCTAATAATTCAATGGGGTTTGTGAGTGTGGTGAGACCGTGAACGCTAGACGTAAGACGCTAGACGCTAGACGCTAGACACGAGACGCTAGACATAAGACGCGAGACGCTAGACGTAAGACGCGAGACGATAGACGTAGGGCGCTAGATGAGAATACTATCCTTAATTCTTAATTCCTAATTCTTAATTCCTAATTCCTAATTCCTAATTCCTAATTCTTAAAAACGTTTAACTGCTAAAACAAGCACGCATCTGACAATTGACGTCTAGCGTCTCTCATCTAACGTCTCGCGCAATTGAGTGTTCACACCTACTAACTTTGTGTAGTCACCTCTATTAATACTTGCTTATATTAATCCTAATTTTGTATCAGTTAATTAAAACATTACTAACAATGACAAATCGCACGACACGTCAAAATTTAAATTCCGAGCCGACTTCCGAGATTACTTACCTTAATAGCTCCGGCATTGAAAACCGGGGCTACCCTTCTTTTTACTCAAAAAATTATTCAATGAATATAAAATCAATTTTCGAAATAGTTTTTGTCATAACAGCACCAGTATTGAAAGCAATTTTCTTACTGATCTATTTTTCAAAAAAATATTTGGAATTTAAATATTGAGATTGATATATTGTGTTCTAGTTGATAGTTGATAGTCATTTTCCAAATACTCTATAATCAATAATCAATCCTCAATATCTAATACTTAATACCTAAATATGGTTGACAAAGAAAAATTTTTCAAAAAATTTCCATACCGCCCTTTGAAACAGATCGGTGTAACAACAATTGAAAATATTATCGATCACTATGACAATGACGAGGGTTATACAAACCTGCGGCAGCTTGCCTACGTACTCGCAACTGCTTATCATGAATCCGCTCATACCTGGGATCCATCGATAAGGGAATACGGTAGAGGCAAGGGAAGGAAATACGGTATGCCGTATCCTAAGACAGGTCAGGTCTATTATGGGAGAGGATTGTGCCAGCTCACATGGTTCTATAATTACGAAAGCTTTTCAAAGATCCTTGGAGTTGACATACTTAACAATCCTGATCTCGCACTTAATCCGAAGAACAGCGTTGACATTCTAATGATCGGAATGCGCGATGGTACTTTTACAAGACACAAGCTGAATATGTATTTTGATGAAGACACAACCGACTGGGTTGGCGCGCGTAAGATCATAAACGGAACTGACCGGGCTAACCTTATAGCATCATACGCGAAAGAATTTTATAAAGGCCTTGATTACAAAGAAGAGGAAGAAAAGGCTGAAGAAGTCGCCGATGTAGTCAATGTTCAGAATCCAAATAAAGCAAAGACAGAAGAGGAAGCTGAGGAGGTTGTCAGGGTTGAGGTCGAAGGCAAGACGGTTAAAGTAAATCCTTAAAAAAAAATTACTCCAAAATCTGAACACCGATTAAACGGATTGAACTGATAAACACAGATTTAAAACTTTAGATAATAGGTTATCAATAATATTAATATATATGTGGTTCGCTTGAAATAACAGATCAGCGAATATCAGTTCTATCAGTGTCATCTGTGTTCTTATTTTAAAACACAGAAAATAATTATAGGCATGAAAAAAATTCTTTCAATTGACGGAGGCGGAATACGAGGAATTCTTCCTGCCAGATTACTGCATGAGATAGAGAAGCGTGTAAAGAAGCCGGTCTCTGAAATATTTGATCTTATCGCAGGTACATCAACAGGCGGCATTCTTGCTCTTTGTTTAGCAAGTCCTGATGAAAACGGAAAGCCAAAGTACAGAGCAATTGATGTGTTAAAATTGTATGAAGAAGAAGGAAGAAAAATTTTTAATAAATCCCCATGGCGATCGGCGATGTCACTTGGAAATCTAGTAGACGCGAAATTTCCTATCGTCGGAATTGAAGAAGTGCTTGAATTGTATCTCGGCGAAACCAAATTATCGGAAGCATTGACAAGCGTAATCATTCCCTGCTACGAGATTGAACAACGCATGCCGTTTTTTTTCAAATCCAGAAAAGCGAAAGAGAATCCGGACTATGATTATAAGATGAAGGATGTTGCCAGGGCAACGAGCGCGGCTCCAACTTATTTTCAATCAAAGAAATTAAAGGCTTCACCTCCTATAGATTATTTTGCCTTGATTGACGGCGGGGTCTTTGCAAACAATCCATCAATGTGCGCATACGCGGAAGCGAAAAAAGTTTTTGGAAATACTGAAAAAATATTAGTGGTGTCGATCGGTACAGGACAGCTCACAAGACAGATCACTTATGATGAGTCACGTGACTGGGGAGTCCTTGAATGGGCGAGACCTTTGCTAAGCGTTGTATTTGACGGCGTAAGCGGGACAGTGGATTACCAGCTGAAACAATTATTAACTGATGACAAAAGCCTAAAACATTATTACAGATTCCAGACCAAGCTCGATATCGGAAACGATAACATGGATGACGCTTCATCAACTAACCTCCGTGCGCTTAAAATTAAAGGAGAAGATATGGTCTCTCAGAATTCGGATACACTTGAAGAACTGTTTTCAATTCTTGATGAAGATTCTCAACAATCCAAATAATAATTTTTTATGCTGACTGATAATGCACCGAAAGCAGATCCCGTAAGTGATCTTGCGTACAGTATTTTTTCATTACTTATCAAAGATCCCTTAAAGAAGGAAGAGAATGTAAGAAAGAGTATTGAAACGGAAGAAATATAAGAAATTATTTCGGAACAGAATTAGAATCAAATAAAAAATCGGATCTTCTGGAAGTATCGATTCATTAAAAAAATAATTCATGCCGTCTCTTTTCAATCTGAAGGGTTATATAAATCCGGATCCGCTGGACAAGACGCCGGCTGCTATGCAGTACGTGCTGATGATGATCGTTACATGTGTGATGTCTGTAATACTGGTGTATATTATCACGGATGTTTTTCAACTGCTTGAATTCAAAACATTCGGAGTAAAAGTTTTTGAGGTAATTGTGTTTACATTAATTGCAGCACCGCTGGTTGTCATGATGCGAAAGTCGAGTTCATTGGTTCTCATCCTGATCATTTTCATTCCGCTTTTTATTTTTGATATATACCTGCAGGCAAATGTCCGTGACAACGGAAACGTTGCATTGTGGAGTTATCTTCCCGGTACTTTTATAGATAGTGTAAAGATCCTTCCGCTAAGATTTCTGATGACACTTTCGTTTGACGCTCTGATCTTTGGTCCGGTGTGTTTATGGATCACCAGGCTAATCGCGTTTTTAATTTACAGAAAGAGGAAAGTCGAAACCCCACCCACTGTTGAGCAATACAAGAATCTATTTAATCCTGAGTGGACATCCGAAACGATCTCCAAACCCGATCGGGACGCGGGATACTGGATACTGAGGCTGCTGGGTTTTTCTTACTTATCTTATCTGATGATACTTGTCATCGGAATGCTCGGCGCTACACCATGGCCGTCACAGATCGCTGACCTGATATCAATGACTTACAAAAATCCCGCAATGGCCATCAACACATTCAGCAAGATCGGTATGATGATATTGCTTACTTTCATTGGCGCATACAACAGGGAAGTAAGATATTACTGCTGCTGGGGGCTGATAGCCGGTCACGCGATATCAACAATAAGCTCGCTCGCATTTTATTTCAATGATCTGCCGGGAACAGATTACCGGGATTTTCTTCTGACATCAGCAATTGTTGACGGTGTAATGATACTATTATTTATTTTCATACTAATTAAAAGTAAGCAGCTTACCTTCAAATTAAATCCAGATAAGAATTTCACCAAATTTTTTTCAGTACCTGTACAGATCACGAAAGTAGTTTACATCGCGATCGCGGTGATCTCGTTCCTTCTTGTACTGACTGCTCTTT
>JBDTLQ010000007.1:0-23547 GCA_039934715.1 Ignavibacteria bacterium
GATATTGTTCTGAACAGCATCACAGGATCAAAAGAAAATTTTACTTATTCCGCCGGTCAGTATTTTCTGGAATTCAATCCGAAAATTTCAAACGGAGGAACTCTTACATATACAATGATCAGCTCTGAACTCCCTGAAGCATTCAGACCGGTCAACGCTTCTGTATCCGGAAATCTTTTGAGGCTGGCTACTAATATGCCTCAGACAGAAAACACCCCGCCAATACTAAACACCGGAATTTTAGTGGCAAGGATGAGGCTTGAAACTTCGGCTAAGTCATTTGCTGCTGTACCGCTGGACCTGAGATGGGCCGGGGATGAAAGTAATTTCAAAACCCGGGTGTGTATCTATTCTGATAATGCTATCTCTGAAATAACGGATGTAATAGATCTGACAACTGATTCGATAATTCCAACACGAATGGGTCCGGGGATAAAAGATATCCCGAAGAAATTTTCTATCGCGCAAAATTATCCTAATCCTTTTAACCCTGTAACAACAATTAGTTATGAAATTCCTGTTGACAATTTTGTAACGCTTAAAGTGTATGACATCACAGGAAGAGTAGTAGCAGTTTTGGTAAATGAAAACCTGACTGCCGGCAGCTACGCAGCGTCATTCAACGGGACAACCCTATCAAGCGGATTATATTTCTATAAAATAGAAGCAGGATCTTTTTCGGTTGTGAACAAAATGCTATTGATAAAATAATTCAAAAAAACTTTTAAAAAATCAAATCATAAAAGGAAAATAAAAATGAAAAACTTAATTATTAAATCAGCTCTGGCAGTATTAGTAACAGCTATTACAATTGTACTATCGTTAAGCTCAGGATTTGCAGATCGGGCCGGATACAAACATACTTCGTCAATAAACGGTGTGTCAGATTTTGTAAACTTTGAGGCCAATTTTTATCAGATGGATTACGTTTATTTTGACAGCGCACAGATAAACTCAGACTGGGGAAGTATAGAACTTATCTTTGATGACTTTGAAGGGATGAAGATATTAAATCTTTCAGTCATTGCACCGGGTGTAGATTCAGTATGGCAGATTAGAAATGTACCGGTCATTAGTACTTCGAGTATACGTGATACACAATATTTTTCTTTTGACATTGGAACAGTTGGTATAGATGTAAATTCAATTTTCTATGGCATTAGTCTGACAGATTCGGTCATGCCGGTACCTCCTCCTGTATTCCAATACTCTTTCGTTTCACCTTTACAGGAAGTTCATACTGATCAGATTAACGCGACAGGCCCTGTATCTCAGCGATCATTCTTCATTCCTGCAATTCCTTTTATTGGAATAGGAAAGATAAGTGATATTATTGCTGTAGCAAAGAATAAAGATTTTCCTAAAAAGAAACCTGGCTTTATAAATGGATCGGTGGAAAGCGCTATTTCAAACAGTCTTCACTATCTTGATACAACACACGTTCTATTTTTAAACAAAGACGTAATTAGTCCTGATACATTGCATAAATATCTTACTGATAATACGCACAAAATAGCACCGAACTGGGTTGAAAGAAAAGACGCACTTATGAAAAAAGCTGATTTAGGTATTACAACAAGATTTTTAAAAGATGAAGATGTAGAAAAGCTTGTTGACCAGATCATGCTTATAGAATTAAGAGATAGTCAGGATGTGGAAATGGTAACTATGAAACCAAACGGTAAGTATGAAGTTTCTCCAGTTACAGCAATTAAAAAATATGAGAAGGTGTATAATTCTTCGGGAGGGACACAATATAAACCGGTTTATGATATTACAATTAATATTGATTCCCGTCCAATGATAGTTGACCCGAATAGTAATGATATAAAACCGAACACCAAAAAATTTCTCGTAAAGAAAAACACTGTTCCGGACTTTGTGGATTATAACAAATTTGAGACTACCGGAGATTCACTTGTAGGATTCGTTGTTGAATGCCCGGGCCCGGACCAATGGGATGACTCCCCTGTTAATCCTTCAAACGCTTCTTATGACGTTCCCCCATATCCGTTAATGATCAGCTGGAACCCACATCCTACAGAAGATTCCTATTGGCTTGAAGTAGCTACAGATTTTGATTTTAACAATAAAGTAGTTGATAGTACACATCTGGACCATCCTTATATGAATACACAGCCAAACACTTTAATGCCTAACACAACATACTTTTGGAGAGTCAGAGCAAATGATTCGGTCGGACCGGGCAAATATAATTTCATTTATAATTTCACAACTGCTTCTGCTCAAAGATTAAATCTGAAAGCCATCATGCAGGGATTTTATAATGCAACAACAAATAAGATGATACCGGATACCGCAAAGGTCTTTCTTAGAAACAATTTCCCGCCGTTTGCTCTAGTTGACTCCTCTAAAGGTGTTTTAGATTCTAACAACTCTGGAGTTTTTAATTTTTATGATGCTTTGCCGGGAACAGGTTACTTCCTGGTATTCAGACACCGCAATTCGATCGAGACATGGAGCAAGAACCCGGCGGTATTTACGGCGGGGATCTTAAATTACGATTTCACCAATTCACCTATAAAAGCATTTGGTAACAATATGACACTCGTTGACACAAGTCCTCTCCGTTTTGGAATTTACAGCGGGGATGTTGATCAGGAAGGACATGTAAACCTGCCAGATATATTATTAGTTTTTCAGAAAGCAATAAGTTTTACTACGGGATATTATGTGACCGACCTGAACGGGGATAACATAACTGATCTGCGTGACGTATTGCTGGCTTATAATAATGCATCAAATTTTGTTGGCGTTGTCAGACCCTGACCGGTAAGATCCGGCATATACGGATCCCGGGAGATGTTAAGTTCTAAAAGAGGAAAGCCCTTTGACCGGGGCTTTTCTCTTTTAAAAAAATAGCTGAATTAATTATGGAAGTTTAATTATTCGATAAAGGGGTGTGTTGCTTTTTATGTTTTACCTTACATGAACTTTGACTAACAGAAATAATTGCTAATACTAAATGAAGCTGAATTATATATGAAGAAATAAAATTTCTTTTGCCTGCTTCTCATTAATTTAATTAAAATAAAAACTGAAACCCAATGTGTTCATTGATCCTTAAATTAATGTAACAGAATAGAGCGGGATTGGTGTATCATGTTTAGCGAGTATTGAATAAAAAAAACAAAGAGTTCACATTTATCTTTGTGAACTCTCTGTTTTAGTTTTTCTTTAAAAAATAAGGACGAGGGAAAAATCCTTACTTTATCAGCACCATCTTCTTTGTAGCTACGAAGTTCTGTCCGTTTCCTTCTGCTGTAATTCTGTAGAAATATGTTCCGCTTGCAAATTGTGACCCGTTGAAATCTACTGTGTAATATCCCGCGGTTCTTATCTCATTTACCAGTGTCACGACTTCCCTTCCTGAAATATCATATACTCTGATATTTACTTTTCCGTCAGCCGGAATATCGAAATTGATCTTTGTTACCGGGTTGAACGGATTCGGATAATTTTGTGATAGATCGAATTTTGCCGGCACGCCTACATTAACTTCACTGCTTAAATTGAAATAAGTGAAGTGTCCGTTAAAATCGATCTGCTTTAATCTGTATTCATATTTGCCTGATGCTAAATTTTTATCTGCATATGTATAATTCTTTGGTGAATTCGTAGTACCGCTTCCATTCACATTGGTAATTTTTTTCCATTCTCCGTTTGAAGATTTTCTCTCTACATCAAATCCTGAGTTGTTTGTCTCTGAAGATGTTGTCCAGTTAAGCTTCACATCCCTTCTTTCCACTGCTGAGGTAAAGGCTGTAAGTTCTACAGGCAGCGGTGCGCTTCCGTCAGTCAGAATAAATCTTGAAAAAGCAGTTAGTCCGTAAACTGTTATATTATTTTTCGCGGTATCAAGCTGATATTCTCCCGGACCTGTCCCCGACACCGTGAAAGGAATATACAGAGTGTCATTGTTTGTATTCTTCGCAACTTTAATGTTTTCTTCATTAGTGATCGTGCCTGTCAGAGCCGGTGAATAGTGTAACGTTATATCATAGGTATAGCCTGCATTAGAATTATCTGTCGGATGCACTTCCCAATAAACATTTCCGTAACCATCGGTCACTGTCGGATCACCGTCCAATCCCGGAGGATTCTCTCCTGAATAATACTGAACATTCACATCTGCAAGAGATCCTGCTGCAATTACATTTACTGTTGCCATCGTGTCCAGCTTGTGAATGAATTTATAAACACCCGGAGCCGGAGTTGCATTATTATAAACAGGAGGCTGAACGCTTGTTGAAAATTCATACGCTCCAACGTCAGTTCCGCCTGTCATTACTGAAATGCTTCTCGGTGTTCCGATAATGTCTGTACTTATTGTGCTGATCGCGATTCCGTTTCCTTTGAGTACCCAGTTATTAATATTGGATGCGTCAGGTAATAGATTTGTATTTGAAGTAAATCCCGGATCTCCAACTAATGTATATGAATCACCTCCTGAAATGTTCTGGAATCCTGCAAGAGGTAGCGTGGACTCTGCGAGTCCGCGCGTGGTAGCGTTGTTCAAGCTGTATAATGCATTGTAATTGGAAGCTGAAGATGGCCATCCTGTAACCGGAGTTGAGTTATCGTTTGCCATTGCGACATTTGATCCTGTTGTCGCAACCCGTGAATTTGCAAACACATTATTTCTTAAAGTAATATTGTCAACGGATCCACTTCTCAGGAAGGCATATGTGTTGTTTGATCCTGTAGAAGTTCCGTATATGTGTACAGAATTATAATAAAAATTCATCACACCAGAATTAATAGAACCATCTATAATACCTGTTACATTACGGTTTGAAGGATTGACCCCTCCGCTTAGAGTAATTATGTTATTCGAAAAAGTAATGTTAGAAAATTGTCCCGTTTTGAAACCTGTTACCTGGTCTGCAACAGCTCCGGTTGCTGAAGATGAAGCATACAGATTTATAATTTTATTATTTTCCACTACTGTACCCGGCATACCCAGATCGCAATTCAATCCTGTCACAATTTTTGAGGGATTTGAATTTGTGGTGTTTATATTGCCAATGTCAGAGATAGTGTTTCCGCGAACGGTATTTACACCTTTTACATTAACTGAGATACCTATTGTAGTGGAAGCCCCATCGAATGTATTTGATGTACCGTTACAGGTTAGGTTTGTAATAGAATTATTAACCACCGTGTATAGACCTGCGGTATTTGCACTACAGTCGATTCCTGTAAGCGCGCCGTTAAATCCTGTTCCATTTCCCGTCACGTTAAAGTTGTTCAGAATATTATTACTGATATTGACTGTTGAAGTACTGTTGCTGATTATCCCGCTGGATGTCGAGAAAAAATCAATTCTCTTATTTACATCAGAAGAACCGATCGTATTACCCGTTACATTTCCAATGTTTACCATTCCTGCAGTTATATTTATACCATATCCTTGCCCCGAGCTGCGGATGTTCATGATTGTGTTTCCCTGAATACTGGTTGCACTTGTCGTCCCTGCCGTAAGTTCAATTCCGGTAAAGCCATTAGTTGTTGCTATGAAACTTCCTTCGCCGCTTGGATCGGAACCACCGATAATATTATTTAAAATAGAATGTCCGTTTCCTCCTTTGATGGATATTGCTTTTAAATTTGTAGTCCTTGATGCAGTCTGATAAAAGCTGCTGGGATTTATTACCCATCCGTCGCCGGCACCTGCAGCTGAAACTGATACTCCTGAAATTGTCCAGTTGAATACATTACAGCCGGAGATCTTATTCAAGGAATTTGGTAAAGCGTCAGAACCTGCGGAGTAAACACCATTAGCCGGAACACCTGTGATATCAGAGCGGTCACGAATGTCACAACCCTGTATTACAATATTGCTGTTTCCGGTCGTTCCGTTTGAAGTACTGAAGAGAATCGTTCCGCTTGATGATGAAGTATTCTGACTTTCAATGATGCATGATCTTACTGTATCGAATGTCGCGCCATTAATAAATCTGATCGTAGATCCCGCTCCGGTATTTCTGATTGTAATGTCTTTTGAAGAACTGCCGTTGTTTGATCCATCAAAAGTAACATAATCAGCATTGTTCAGGTCTATCAGTGCCGAAGGGTGTGTTCCTGAAATCAGGGTTGTAACTCCTGTTGCAGGTCTTATTACAAGAGAAAGAGCCGAAGAACATCCGTACTGAATAGCGTTAAGAGAATTTAATCCATTCTCTGAAATATTTGCGTCAAGAATTTCAGCGATCAGGTTTCCACTTATTCCATTAGTATTAATAGCAGCAAACAAACCAGAGGCATCTGTAAGTGTTGTGTAAGTTCCTGAAGCTCCTATGGTCACTATACCGCTTAAGCCTGTCAGTAAATTATAACTGTTTATTACGCCTGTTGGTAAATTAGCTGTTGTAAGATTTACACTTGCAGGTGTTGTCGCGAATGTTCCGCTGAATATGCCGACATTCGGAATTGTTGCTGTATCCTGAGCAACGACAAAATATTCTATCACATCTCCCGATGCAACTCCGCCGAAAGTAATGCTGTAATCTATTGTAAAATTAAATGGTGAACTTGTATTTGATGCTTCCGCGTATTTCCATCCGTCAGTAGTATTATCATTGGTTGAAGGTATGACATTTGAATTCGAAGATTTTTTGTAATAAATTCTTGGTTTTAATCCCGGTGTGACATTTAATCCTAATCCATCAAAAATAATTGCTGTCAGATCCCTTGAAGTGTAGCATGATGAACCAAGAAGCAGATTGTAAGTAATGTTCGGTGGTGTAAGATCTAATGGCACACCGTCAAATTCATCGGCTCCAATGTCCGGTGATGTCGCGCCTCCGTTTACTGATCCCGGAGGTCCCGGTCTTGAAGTTCCGTCAATGTCAGTTGTAATATCGCTGATCACTATGCCGCCTGATTCTAACTGAGTAGGTGTCAATCCCATATTCAAATGAAGATCACCTGTGGCAAAATTTGCAAACGTTACCGGTATTGCTGTCAGACTTATTGCATCACTTGATGAAGCTGTTTTCCATGTTGCGAATGTCTGGTCAGTTGTCCAGTATCCGACTGTTGATGCTGAAGCTGAATTCAGTACGTTAAAGTTTGAAGCGTTTGTACCCCATCCTATACTACTTGCTGTTGTACCGTAATTATTTGAAATTGCATAATGCTTTCCTGTTCCCCCTGTTCTGTCATTGTTTAAAATATTATTTCTTACATCTACAGTAGCAGTCCTGGCTGTAAGGGACATATCCCCTCTGAGATATCCGAAGCTGGGCTGCGCTCCTGAAGTTGCTGTTCCTGTTATGTAAACTGAATTATAATAAATATTTGTAACGGGATTATTCGTCTGACCATGATTACCCCAGATACCAACAAAGCATGTATTTGTTGTCTGAGAATTTCCGAGCGTGATCATGTTATTGAAAACATTTATCGGAGAATTCAGACCGCCGCTGCGGATGAATATTCCGGATACCGATCCCGGCGCTGTTGTGGAAACAGATGTGCTGGCATTGCTGATGTCATAAATAATATTATTTGTAATACTAAGATTACTTGAACTCGCGATCCCAATACCTCCAATGTTTGTTCCTGTTGATACTGCATTATTAAGTGACAATGTGTTTATTGTGTTTTGTGTAACAGTCGTTCCTGATGCATTTCCGCTTATAAGAATACCAAGTCCTCCAAGCCCGGCTGTACTGAGCGTTACATTAGCCGAAGCGCTGGTTATATTATTAATAGAATTATCTGTAATGGTTGTAGTGCCCGTTGATGAAGTCTGTTCAATTCCTCTGAACACTGCAGAGGTGGAACTTGAATTTATCGAAGCGTTTCTTATCACATTTGTTCCGATTAAATTAGTACCGGTAGTTGTATTGGCAATTCCCTTGAATGCGCTGTTGCCAGAGGCAATACTGAAAGTTGTTCCTGTGTTTGAAAGATTTCCGCCTTCAGTAAGATTTCCCGTTCTCATATTCGGATTGGTTGAATTTCCGATTGTGTTAGACGTAACATTAAAAATTCCTGACCCGGTTGTATTTATTGCGGTTATTGAGCCTGAACTTGTAACCGAAGTTCCCATCGCGTCAAACGCGCCTATGGAATTGTTTTGTATGTTAGCTGTATTGTTACTCAAAGTATAAATCCCTACTATCGTTCCACCTGTTGTAGATACAGCCGTGTAAAATGATCCGTTCCCTGAAGTTGATCCTATTGTGTTACCTGTAGTTGTTCCGATATTAACATTTCCCGAAGTCACTGCAATGCCGCAAAGAACTCCGTTCTGTCCGTTTGCTCCGCTTGAAGTAAGTATTGCAAATCCGCCGATCGTATTATTTTGTATGGATGAGACAGATCCTGCTGCTGTAAACGCGCAGTTGATCGCCGTATAACGTATAGAATTAAGAGTAGCTGTTCCAACTGAATATGAACTTGGAAATGTTCCCGAAAATGTGCCGGGAGTTGTTATGCCTAAATAATTTGAAGTCCCTGTTCCGCTTGCATTGGCATATCCGACAGTATTTCCTGTGATGGTATATCCTGAACCTGTTCCAACAAAGATCCCATAGATGTTACCGTTGGAAACTGTAAATGTTTTGTTTGTAGTCTGAAATAATTTATTGTCGCTAATTGTCCAGGCAGAATTACCTGTGGCTGCCAGATTTATACCGGCAGTAGCTCCTGATGTTGTTATTGTCGCTGTAAAATAATCCGAGATATTATTTGCATTAATTGTATTTCCGCTGTTGTCAACAGCCGCGCTTGTACCTAATGAATAAATTCCGTTTATCGGAAGGTTGGCTCCTGCAGGTCCTATAATACAATTGTTAATATTGTTTCCGTCGTTACCTGTAGCAGCTCCGGTACTGAAAAATATCACGCCGTTTGCTGCAGTTGACGAAGATCCCTGTACTGTGCAGTTTGTGAGAACATTGTTTGTCGCGTCTGCGATAAATTTTATTGTACTGCTTGCACCGGTTGAAGTATTTACAATTGTTAAACTGTTTCCTCCGCTGTTCAATCCGTCAATAGTAATATTGTCCGCTCCGTTCAGATTAATAAGCGGACCGGCATTAGAACCTGATATCGTTCTTCCAGCGCCGCCTGAAGGTGAGATCGTAAGTGATGTCCATGTACCGGCGTCAAGAGAATTCGCGCCTGTCTCTGTAAGAGCATCATTTGTTATTGAAATTACAATTGAATTTCCGGTCTGAGAGCCAGAGTTAATAGCCTCGAATGCGCCCGCCGCTGATGTAAGCGAAGTATATGTTCCGTCAGCTCCTGTAGATCCGGAAACACTCACCTGCGACTGTGCCGCAGTTGAAATAAATAATAGCGCAAAAAGAATTGAAAAAACTGAAACTAACTTTTTCATAAGTTATTTTTTTTAATTTGATTTTAAAAATGTGCTATCTGAAAATGATCTCTTAACATTTATGTTCTTATCGTTTGATCACCAGTAAACACTGATAAATTTAGGGTTAAAAAATTTTTTTACAAAAAATCATAGCCGGAAAAAAATGCTTTATTTCGAAAAGGATACAAACCCATTCCGATAAATTTTTACGGTTGTTAAAAATTCGAGAGCAGAATTAACTAAAGAGGATTAGTTTTTTCAAAGAAGAATTAGTTTTTTCGAATTTTAATATTCTGCAAATTAATTTACAGAAGTATTTATTCCAAAGAAGAGAATTGATGAGAATACCCAGTTTTGTTCTTTTGAAATTTCGCAAAAGAATTTCGTTTATTAATAATTTAACGTTGTGAAAGAATAAAACACTGAAAAGTATACCCAAATACATAATACAAAAAAATTATTGATCATCATTAATTAGCGATAGACATTTTTGGGTCTGTAAATTAAATAAAGTGGGTATTCTTAAAGATAAAATTTTCAGATAATCAGTTTAAAAATATTGTAATCGATCAGTATTAAGATAAAATTTCGGGTATTCACAGCAAAACCTTTCTTTGTGAAAATGAGTCATTCTTTTTATTTTGCAAACCTCACATAAATTTTAATCTTTGAATGAAAAGAATGAAAAAGTTATTGATATTCTTACCCATATTAATCTGTAGTTACATGTTTATCACCGCACAGGATTTTCAGAATAGTTCTGTAAGATGGAACCGGGATCCGAGAATGACAGCAATATATCAGGAAGGTAATTATATTCCACTACCTCAGAATAGTGATTTACAATTCAGTACAAAAGAAAGAAAGATCATGACGGGAACTGAAGTTTTTACTGTTTCACCAAATTTCAGGGTACATCCCACTATCGGGCAGCAGAGCGAGACTCCGATCACAAGGGATCCTTTCAATCCATTGATCATGCTTGCCTCTGCAAATACATGGAGAGGCGGATCAGAATTTAGTACCGGGGTTTATGTAACCACCGATGGCGGAATGAGCTGGTCCGGAAATGATACTCTGAACAACGGAGGTTTTAATCACGGGGATCCTGGACCGGTCATTGATAAGAACGGAACATTCTTAATGTCTTATATTACTTTGACAGGATCCATGGGTGCGAGCTATTCAAATAACAAAGGGATCACATGGACGCCCACTTCTACATTTCCAGGGGCAACTACAAGTGCAGATAAAAATTTTTCAGCTACTGACGATGTCCCGTCGAGTTCATTTTACGGGAGAAGCTACACAGTGTATACCGAGTTTTCAGGTACATACAATAACAGGATCGTCATTTCATATTCAACCAACGGAGGAGCAGCATGGTCGGCTGTTGCACCCGTGAGTCCGCCTCCTTCAATAGGACATTTTCATATGGGCTGCGATCTTAAAGTAAATACTTCCGGAGAATTATGCGTTGCCTGGGTAAACTGTATCTCCAACGGTCAGAACTCAACTGAAGATTCTCTGGGATTCGCTAAATCAACAGACGGTGGTGTGAGCTGGATCCTTTCAAGAAACAATGCCGATAATATGAATGGAATAAGAAATGACGGAAGTACTTTTTTAAACGGCATCAGGACAAATGGTTTTGCAAGAATAGATATTGACAGAACAGGCGGACCCAGAAACAACTGGATATATGTCGTAACTTCAGAAAAAAATATATCGCCCGCGACAGATATAGCTGATGTAATACTGCATCGCTCGACCGACGGAGGAGTAACATGGAGCACTTCAAGGGTAAATCAGGATACTCCGGGAAACGGAAAGTTTCAGTATCTGAGCGCTGTCAGAGTTGATGAAGATGGAGGAGTTAATGTAGTTTATTACGACACAAGAAATACACCTACAAACGATTCGGCGCAGATATATTTATCAAGATCATATGACGGAGGAAATAACTGGAATGATATTTTAATTTCAGATCATAAGTTTAAACCAAAAACAATTTCAGGATTGGCCGGAGGTTACCAGGGAGACTATATCGGCATAACTTCAGGAAACGGAAAAGCATGGCCATACTGGTGTGAAGACATTTCGGGCACTTATCAGGCATGGACCGCGTCAGTCGGAATTGCAATTTATCCGTTGAATGTGTTTGATCTGAGTTCTCCTTCTTCAGGAACTACAATAGTTACATACCCAAATACTTCAACACAATACAATTTCATATGGGATTCATCAGCATCATCAGCTTCTTATAAATGGATATTTGGAAATCCTACATCTGCTACGAGAAAGATCACTTTAAAATCCGATACGAATACAATAAAAATTACTTCCGGAAAACTTGACAGTATATTAGCATCGCTGGGAGTCGCACCGGGAGATTCATTGACAGGACAATGGGATGTCTGGGCTTTCAAAAATAATGCTGAAAATGATTCGCTGAAAGCAGCAAACGGACCAAGGGCAATTACTATGAAAAGAGGAATTTCTCCTTTGACAACTTTCAATCTGATCTCACCTGCAGTTGACACAACCATTACCACTTCAGTTTTCAATTATTCAAATATTAATTTCAAATGGTCACCTTCCGGGCCGGGAGTTACATACAAATGGAAGTTTGGTTCACCTTCAATTTCAAATATATTAATATCATTGACTTCAAATGTTTCAGGAACAGATTCTTCATTCACAATTGCAAATTATCTGTTGGACGGATCTCTGTCAGGTCTTGGACTGAATCCCGGCGATTCGCTTGTTGGTGAGTGGTCAGCATGGGCATACAATCTTACTGATTCTGTAAAAGCTTCACAGAATTTTTCCATCAAACTCAAGAGAGAGTCAAAGGGTGATGTACTTGTGATTTATGATTCTACAAATGCCAACTGCAGAGTTTCAAAGGATTCGGTAACTACAAATCTTGGTCTCCTTAATCTGACTTATGATCTTTACAACAGAAAAGGTCTTACATCCACAAGTTCAGTTTCGTTCAGAGGATACAGGAGAGTATTAATGCTCGGTGAAGGTTCTTCGGTCATGTCAAACACAATTAAGGATTCATTAAAATCTTATCTGACATCGGGTACATCATTGACAAAATCCAGATTGATAATAATGTCAGAGGATGTGGGCTATCACTTTGACAGACCCGGTTCTCTTTATTTTGATTCAGCCTTCGCGAGAAGTTCACTGGGATTTCAATTTGTTGCAGACAGACCTGGAGTAGGCGGAAAAGGAATAACCGGAGTTCACATTAATTCAAATCTGAATGACAGCACTTCCGGACCATCACCTGATGTGATAAAAAGATCCGCATCTGTTCCCGCTTCACAAACATTCAACTTATACAAATTCAGATTATTTTTGGATTCGATGAATGCGGTGGGAAGAATTTCTTCCGGGTATAATGTCGCTGTAATGTCATCCGACGCTGAATCCTTGCGGCCGGCTTCCGATAGTCCAAACGGACTCGCAGTAAAAAGAGTGCTGTATGGTTTGATAAGTTTTGTTGATGAGATAATTACACCGGTCAATCCGATTAACTCAGTTTCAGTACCCGAACAATTTTCATTATCACAAAATTATCCGAACCCTTTTAATCCTGTTACTGTCATCAGCTACACGCTGCCGTTCAGCAGTAAGGTTAAACTGAGAGTTTATAATTTACTTGGCGAGGAAGTTCACACTTTGGTTGATCAGAAACAAAATGCAGGAAGCTATCGTGTTGAATTTGCCGCATCAGATTTAGCAAGCGGGATATATTTCTATAGTCTGGAAGCTGATAATTTTAAAGAAGTAAAAAGAATGGTATTGTTAAAATAAACAGTTGGGGTGGTGATAGTTCTCTAAAGTGGGTTAGAGGACTATTCCTAGAAGGGGCTGTGATCTTATCGCAGCCTTTTCTATTTATGCTGATATCTTTTCTAAGAGCCAGTTCCTTTTTACCATTCTCGGAATGACACTGATCTCTTTTTCAAGAAAGCCCGCGTCCTCTTTACCCGGCTTTATTTTTAAATTCAGAACTGTCTGATACATTCTGATAAAACTTGCAACGGATTCCCTGTGAACTACCGGGATCTCTTTATGATTTTTCAGATAATGTTTGAATTTATCTATTTCCAGAATTGAATCTTCAAATCTCTGAAGCTCAAAGTAACAGCATAATTTGTGAACGGAAGCGTCATAGTAATGAAGATAATTCTCACCTTTAACTTTAGTAAGATGATGCAGAGCTTTATCGTAATGCTTCTTATTAAAAAACAATTTTGCATACGATAGATTGATTTCATTTTCCCTGATCATTTCAGGCAATTCCTTTGAATATTTTTTCAGAAAATCTTCAAGCCATTCGTATTTCTTCAGTTCGATCGCTATGTACACATAGTCCCTGAAAGTATTGACGGGAAACTTTATCTCTCTGAATTCTGAATACAAGCCCTGATCCAGTTTCTCAGTATACAATTGAAAAAGTTCATGCTGAAATTTTTTTACCCCGCTGTTTTGCCTGATAATGCAGTAGCTAATCATTGATTTGTATATTCGATCCTTATACCCGGAATTGAAAAAGTTATGGTTCTTTAAAAATAATTTCCGGGACTCAAAATAATTTTCTTCACTATCAGGGTTTTCAAATGCTTTATAAAGATAATAGTGCATGCTTGTGATCTGATTGATCTTTGAATCAGATCCGCTGAAGCTTTTCATCAGCTCCTCAATATGGAGATTTCTGAGAATTGTCTGTATTACAGTCGAATGGATCTTTGTATTGTCATATTCCATCAGGCAAAATTCAATGCCATGCGTGAATATCTCCATTAAAAAAATACAAACAGAATATGTCGAATGATCACAGTATTGTCTGAACATATTCTCAAGATGAGGTTTCTTATTCATCAATGAAAGATTGATCTCGTTGAGAAAAGAGATGTTCTTAAACTTCTCATCATTGTCAGGAAGTTTTTCAACAGTTTTTTTAGTCTGCTTGTATTTAATCTCGAAAAGGTTGAATAATTTTTTGTCCAACAGTTCCTGAAGCAAAATTTTCTCTTTTTCTATTACATTCCGGTTAAGATTTTTATAAACAAGAAATTCCTCACCAAGTTTGTATAGCTCGGAAAATCGGTTCTTCAAGGTCTGATGACTGTATTTTTTTCCGGGAAAAAGTTTTGTATGAAGCTCCTGAGAGGATAGATTCTCGTATCCGTCAGCTTTATGTTTTATTATCTGATTGACCAGGTGCAGGTAATTTCTGCCGTTGGTGTAAAGAGGTGATGATACTAATTTTTTAAATTCCTTGATCTCACTGTCAGAAAATGAATTAACAAAACCGAACAGTTTATTGTTGATCTTTGTCATGTGGGTGTGGGTATTTATTATAAAATAAGTCTTTCAAAATCTAAGATAAATGATGTTTTTTTAGTTCCTTCGCTTATTGAATTGGGTATTCTTTTCAAAATGTATCTTTGTAAGATGAAAACGAATTTTATATTTTTAATCACACACACAAAAAATTTTTGAAAAAAACAAACTTAAAAGAAAAAAATGAAAAGAAATTTTCTTGCAACTTTCTTAATTTTATTGACACTCATTTTTGTTTCGAACTCGTATTCTCAGCAGGATGTCAGTGGCTGGTACTGGCTTAACGGCCGTCCTACCGGTAATACTCTTAATTGGGTAAAGATTATTAATTCGAATACAATATATGCAGTGGGCAACTTTGGAACTTTCATGAAGTCAACCGATGGAGGCGATACATGGTCTGTCAACAGCCAGGTGGGCGCGATTGATAATTCCCCAACAGGCGGCGGAGCTACCAGAGTTCTGAACGCAGGATGGTTTTTTGACGCGAATACCGGTATGGTTGGAGGACAATCTCTCTCCGGTAATCCGGGAGTAATTTCAAGAACAACAAATGCCGGTAATACCTGGACGTATATTCAATATAACGGTTCGGGAGGAACAGTTACCAATTTTTATTTCATAAATTCCACTACAGGATTTCTTTGCGGTAATTCGGTAACTAAAGCCAGAAAAACGACCGACGCAGGTTTGACATGGACTGATATTTCAGGCAATCTTCCTTCGGCTACTTTTACTTCAGTTTATGCATTTGATGCAAACAAGATCATAGTAACTTCAGATCAAACCAAGATCTATACAACCACTGACGGAGGAACAGTCTGGAATGAATCGGTTCTTCCCACTACCTTAACAACTTTAACCGATGTCTATTTTAAAAATGCAAACACAGGTTATGTTTGCGGAAACCCGAACTACTTTGCTTATACAACGAATGCGGGAAGCACCTGGACACAGTCCAATCCTCCATCTACCGTTGGACAAAGAAGACTCAGATATTCCGGCGGCGCTGTTTATCTCGGCGGAGCATATACTGAGATCTACAAATCTACAAATGACGGAGTAACCTGGACTCCAATTAGTTTTGTTGACGGAAGTAATCCTGACCAGCCTTTCTCTTTTATAATGTACGGACTTGATGTGAACGGAAGTGATATCGCAGTTGTCGGTAATGCCGGCGCACTCAATATCAGTAATGACGCCGGTTCAACCTGGAGAAACAAAAATTATTCTGTCAGCAATGTTTATAACAATCATGGCAATGAAAATTATTCCGGTATTCTTGTACGACCTGCCGATGGATCTCTTGATCCGGCAAATTACAAGATCTGGTTAGGACCAAGCGGTGGAGGCAAAATATTATATTCATCTAACGGCGGAGCCAGCTGGACCGGACAGATTACATCACATACTACTTCCATTTTTCAGATCGACTTTGTGAATTCAAATACTGGATTTGCAGCAGGTGGTAATGCGTTCAGCGGTATTGGTCAAATGTCTAAGACAACTAACAGTGGGACTAACTGGATTGAGATGACACTCGATCCTGAAAACAGCGGACATCAGATCAACTCGGTAGACTTCATTGATGTTAATACAGGATGGATATTCGGGGGATTGCCATTTAATTTGGGAATTACATGTGCTAAAACTACTAACGGTGGTTCTACCTGGATTCAGCAGCCAAATAATGTTGGCTATAATTCCTCCTGCCAGGGTAAAATGGCTGATGTAAATACCGGCTGGTTTCTTGGTAACGTTTTATTCAAAACTACAAACGGCGGAAATAACTGGATACAGAGTACTGATACTGTTATTAACACCGTTGCATGGTCAAGCCTGTTTGTATTTAATAAAGATGTAATATATCTAAACGGTGATGGAACATCTTCAGGTCAGAAAAAGGTCATCAGAAGTACTGACGGAGGAACGACCTGGACAGATCTGACAAGTAATTTATTGGACTTCACAGTTTTCAAAACCTACTGGCTCAACTTAAAGTACGGTATAGTTTCCGGTACAAACGGGTATTCAGCAAAGACAACTAACGGTGGATTATCATGGACCTCAAGTAATCCGGGCGGTTCTACAACTGTAGGTTTAAGTCTTCCGGATAAGAACACGTGGTATACTATCGGCGACAGAAATACTTATTTTCAAGTCTGGAGAAAACTCGATAATATAACTTCCATTTCTTTAAATCTTACAATGGAAATTGAAGGATTCTGGAATGGTACAACAATGGTTGGCGATACAGTGACAGTACAGTTAAGAAGCTCAACCGCTCCTTATGCTGTCATTGATCAGTCAAAAGAATTTGTCAACAAAAACGGATACGCTACTTATGAATTCAATTCAGCACCTTCAGGTTCATATTACATAACATTGCAGCACAGGAACGCGCTTGAAACATGGAGCTCAGCCCCGGTGGCCATGACAGCGGGCGGAAATATTGGTTATGACTTTACAACATCCGCATCACAGGCATATGGAAATAATGAGGTTCTTAAGTCGGGAAAATATTGTCTTTACAGCGGTGAAGTAACAAGGGACGGAACAATAAATCTTGCGGACATTGTCGCTGTGAGCAATTCGATTGTTAGTTTTAAAACAGGATATGTTCCGACAGATCTGGATGGAAATAAAATTTGTAACCTGACGGACCTTCTTATTGGTTTCAATAATTCAATTTCGTTTGTCAGTGTGAAAAGACCATAAAATTTTTTTGCATGGCGTCATTATTTATGATAGAAAAGCCGGGGAGAAAATCTCCGGCTTTTTTTGTTTCGAAGAAAATAAAAAGTCTGTGAAACCAAATACCCGCGTAGAAGAGAAATTAAAAAAGGTCTTGACCATAAATTCATTGAGTGCGCATATATCCGACATGGCGTGGTTCATCTCAGGAACATTACTTATTTTTAAATACTTCTGATTTAAGATTTTTTTTTCCGTTGTTAAGCTGATTTTCAAACTCACTTAATTTTATACTCACCCATTTTTTTCCAAATGAAAGTTCCTCTGATTCAATTTTAATATTTCTAATATCATAGCCATTCAGGGAATCAGGATTAAGTTTAAATTTGAATAGTTGAGCATAAACTTTAATGAACTGATTAAATTTTGATTTAAGTTCAGGTTCAATTTTAAGATTGTTAGTCAGATAATGTTTGAATGAATCAATTGATGAAAGTGCTGTCTCGATTGCATTTAATTCAAAATAGCAGCTTAACATTGTCACTTTAGTATGGAGCTTCAGATTATGATAATTCATATTCACTTTAGCAGCTAATTCAAGTGATTTTTCATAATTCATTTTCCTGAATTCGATAATCGAAAAAAGATGATTTTTTAAATCTTCTCTTATCTCCGGAGGAACAGAAATAAGATTATCATTTATAAATTGTTTAGCCCATTCAAATTCTCCAATTTCAATTGCATTCAATGAAATATTTTTTATTAAAGCCCAGTTAGCTGTCATATTGATTTTAAAATTTGCCAGTAAAAAATATTTATTTTTACTTATATCAAACAAATCGTTCCTGTAATTTTCATTTCCCTGCATAAGAAATCTTCCGCAATGATTATGAAGAGCGTCATAGAGTCCGATTAAATCTTCGCAGGCTTCTTTACTTTCAATAGGATAATCAAGTAGAAGTTTTTTGGTTTTCTTAAAAGTTTTTTCATCCTGATAATTTAAGCTTAGTTTAATGAAATTTAATATAATCTCAATCACAACATGATCTTTATTTTCTTTATCAAGATGATTTGATAAAAGAATCAATTTTAAAATTTTTGATAAAAAGATCAGAAAAGGATTTTACATATTTATCGTTATAATTTTTTTTGTAAAACTCGACACTTTGAAGTTCAGCAAATACTGAATCAAAAAAATTTACCATATCACAATCAAGTTTTGATTTAAAGTATTCAATCTCTTTAAAGCCAATATCCCTTGACTGGTAAAATTTTATTTTCAAATCCTGCAGAAAAGCTCTTTCTGAATAAGTGGCATACAATTTATAACTACGTATTTCCTGTTCTGTTTTTTTCAGATAAAGAGAAAAAATATTATCAAGATTTCTAATTTGAAGTTCATTCAGAAGAGTAAACTGATTTTGGAAATTCTTTTTTTCAAGTCCGGTAACTATTAAAAAGTTTTCCGAAGCAGATAAAAGTTCTGACATCATTTTTTTGAAATTATCATTATTAAATGGTCTTTCAGGATAAACGATTGAATGAAGAGTGAGATTATCTGTTTCAAACAGGGGATGAAATGATTTTAATAAATCATAAAGTTTTATAAGATTTTTATTTTTATTGTGAAATGGTGAATTAAGGAATTCACCGAAACGTTTCAGCTCTTCATTCGAAAAAGTTTTTATGACGGAAATTGCCTTTCCACTTACCATATCCGTGAGAAAATTTGTAACTTCGGATAAAAGTAATACTATTAACCAATTTATTAAAGACTAATCTGATTTAGAACAGATGGCAAATATTATTTCGGGTATTAATTGCTTATGAATCGTGAGCGATAAAATTTTATAGATTTTAATTAATATTAAATGTAAGTATAGTTATTAAAATATTATCAATACTAATTAGGGGGGACAAAATGAAAAGACTATTAAAAGTTTTATATTTTGTATTACTAACTTCGATATTTTCAGAAGTAAACTCTCAAACAGTAAGTTTTTATCAGGACAATTTGATTTTCAGTGATGTATTTCTTAATCCGGATACAACTGTCAATTCATATCTTGGAAAAGCAAAACTTACATTTACAAGTTCTGACACAATAAAGTATTTTAACCTCACAATTTCCGGAAATGGGATTACTGACTGCTGGATAATAATGAATTATCCTGTCACTTCACTTCAGTCAAGCGGAAGTACTGAATCAAAACATTTTCCGATTGTGATCAGCGACACAAATTCCAGCGGAATAAATGTTACGACTTTAAACTATGGCTTTTCATTTACCGATGATTCAATTACGACAGCTCCGGTAGCATCAATAGGTACAGTGGCGACAGATTTTGTTTCATTAATTTATAATGGTTTCATTGACAACAGACCTGTTTTTCCGGAAAGAAGGTTAAGTGAGGTTTCGGATGCATCGGAAAATATTTATTCGTCTGTTGTGCTGTTATCAGGTAAGACAAGACCCGGATTTACAATTCAGGAATGCGAAAAGGGAGAGAGTTTTCCTTCATCGCTTTCAGATGGTGCAAAATATCTTCAGGAGCTGGTGCCTATTATCAGTCCTGATTTAATAAGCATTGATTCAATGAAAAGTTATTCTCTATGGGGAGCGAAAGGAGTTTACCTTTATAATACAGGTTATGGATTTGATTATTATATAAGAAATTCATTTACCTCAAACGTCATTCCGATAATTATCTCATCTTTGTATTCACCTCCGACTTCAGCTGAAATAGATAATATTTTGATTCCTCGTTTGAATCAATTTGCCACAAACGATTTTTATGCAATATTTTTTTTGATAAAGTTCAAATGGAGAAATCCAATAAGCGGAGTAGTAATTGAAACAAATCATGTAATTAACATCCGCTCAATTACAAAAATCAGAAGTGAGCTTTATGCCATTTCATATTCATATGATTCATGGCAGGGAACAAACGGCGGTACAATTATTGAAGAAGGTTTATACAGTTCGCTGACAAATAAATTTATCTGGTTTTACGGATGCGATATAAACTCTTTCCCGTTATCAGGAACAGATGTTGGGAATTATTATATAGATAAGACTGACTATGTATTACCTGTAGAGTTAACATCATTTACATCTACTGTAAATACAAGAAACGTAATATTGAACTGGACCACCACATACGAAAAAAATAACAGCGGATTTGAAATTCAGCGGACTGAATCAGAAAGCAATGACTGGAGAACGTTTGGATTTGTAAGCGGAATGAATAATTCCAAATTGACACATGAGTATAAATTCATGGATAAAAATTTAAATACAGGGAAATATTTATACAGATTAAAGCAAATTGATTATAACGGGAATTTCGAATACTTCAGATTAGAAAATGAAGTAGTGATAGGAATTCCTGATAAATTTTCCATTCAACAGAATTTTCCTAACCCGTTTAATCCTAATACAAAAATAAATTATGAACTACCCGAATCCGGAATCGCTTCGATAAAAATTTATGATATTAACGGAAAGGAAATCAAAATGTTGTTTGAAGAATTCAAAACAGCAGGTTATTACAGTATTGATTTTAATGCGGGTGACATTCCAAGCGGAACCTATTTTTATAAATTGGACCTTAATGGAAACTCAGTATCAGGAAAAATGGTGTTATTAAAATAATTACATTCATTTTCAGATTTCTGCACACAAAACTTAAGCCGGGGAAAATTTCTCCGGCTTTTTTAGTTTTATTCATACTTCTCAAACCCCTATTTTCCGCCCTTCCCAAACCCCTTTGTGAAGGAATCTAACTATCTATTCCTAAACTCCCTTCAAAATTCATTTTACAATTTTGCAATATTCGATTCATAAAAGTTAACCACTATGTAGCGGATGTATTTGCGACGTGAAATAATAGAAATAAAGCAAAATACAAAAGAATTAAATTTCACCTTTCTATAAAATAAATGGAGAATTTTCGCAGAATTAATGGGTTTATGTCACATTTGCAACTTTCTCCCGATTCACTTTTGCAATAAAGTTTCTTTTGAATAATGAACAGACTGATATAAATTTGTAACAGAAAGTTTAAGTAAATGTTCTTTCATAAATTTTAAGAAAAAATTAAACAGAAAGGAAAATAAAATGAAAACATATTATTTGTATATCACGGGAAATGAAAACAGAGGAAAACTTTCAATTGATATTTCGGATAATTTAGTCAGGTCTCTTTGCAGTTCTGAAGAAATTCCTGAAGACAATGAAAGAAATATTAACTACGGCAGCAAGCTTCTTTATTTTGAAAAAGCAGAGAATATTATTGCGGCTTTAAAATTAAAGAAGGAATATGAAAGCTGGAATTTTGTATGGAAAAGTCTTCTGATAAATAAATTCAACCCCGGTTGGAAAAATTTATTTACAGAACTGCTTTACAAAAACGGTTAAGGAAAGTAAATATAGTAGTATCAAATATTTTTATTTAAAAAATTAATTTACTAACTAAACTCCGCAGAAGCGGTATTGAAAGGAAACAAAAAATGAAAAAGCTAAACTTAATTTTAGTAGCAGTAGTAACAATGTTTTTTTTAATTCATGGATTTCTATTAGCTGACACACCGGTATTGAAATTCACCGGTGCAGGACCAAATAGTTATATGGGCATATCAACCAAAAATGCAGGCGATGTGAATAATGATGGCTTTGATGATATAATAATCGGGTCTTCTTATAATCCTGCATACAATAATCCGCTCGGTGATGCATTTATTTATTTTGGGGGAAGTGCAATGGATACAATTCCCGATGTGATTTTTCATAGTCAAACTATAAATGATAATTTTGGTTTTTGTGCTGACGGTGCAGGCGATGTTAACGGTGACGGTTTCGATGATGTAATTATCGGCGCGGGTAATTATGTATCAGGCAGCGGTTACGGAAGGGCATATATATTTTTTGGAGGAGCTTCTATGGATAATGTTCCGGATGTAACAATACAAGGCGCTCCCGGAGACGGTTATATTGCCTATTTTGTATCTAATGCAGGCGATGTTAACGGAGACGGATTTAGTGATGTGATGGTAAACGGTTCTCACGAAGGGTATGGAAGAGTTTTTTTATATTTTGGAGGAGCATCCATGGACAATATTCCTGATGTAACATTTGAAAGTGAGTTAGCTACTGACGGATTTCCTAATGGCCGGCTTTCAAAAACCGGTGATGTAAACAATGACGGGTTTGATGATGTGCTTATCGGCGCCTCAAATTATCCTTGTTACTCATGTCCAGCAAGAGGAAAAGTGTATTTATATTATGGAGGACCGAGTATGGATAATGTTGCTGATCTGACAATGATGGGAGAAAATACGGGTCAAAATTATTTCGGAGCTGCAAAAGAAGGCGGCGATGTAAATGGCGATGGATTCGTTGACCTGATTGTGAGTGACCCAAACTGGGGAATTTGGGGTACCGGTAATTGCGGGAGAATATATGTTTTTTATGGAGGCGCAGGCATGGATACAATCCCTGATAAAATTATACGGGGACAATTTGATGATGATAATTTTGGCTGCAATGTTTCAAGCAGTGACATAAACAACGATGGATTCGATGATATAATTGTTGGCGCTTCTAAATTTCAATATCCTTTACCTAAGGGTAAAGTATATGTTTATCTTGGGGGAACAAACATGGATACTACTGCCGACATTACACATGTTGGTGAATCAGATTCAAGTGAATATGGTGAACAGGTTGCTGCTGCCGATGTAGATGGAGACGGTTATAAGGAATATTTAGTTGGCGCAAGCAGATATAACGGAACTGTAGGAAGATCATACTTATATCATTTGCCGGATATTTTGAAAGTTACACCTTCCAAAAACGCGATCAATGTTACAAAGTCTGCAGATATTCAGGTGTCTTTTTCAAAGGAGATGAACGCATCAACAATCAGCACATCTAATATAAAAGTATTCGGACTTCAAACAGGTCTGAAGAGTACTTCTGTCAGCTACAATGCCGGAACCCGCACAGCAACAATAAATCCTTCATCAGATTTTAAAGTAGGTGAAAAGATTCAGGTCACACTTTCCTCGGGCATTGAAACTTCAACAGGCACGCCAATAACTCCATTTACATGGACGTTTACGGTTCAGGC
>JBDTLQ010000008.1:0-22078 GCA_039934715.1 Ignavibacteria bacterium
AAGTTTTATCATTGAAAGCAATTACCTGAGGAGTAAGGAATGTTCCGTACCAGTTATCTGATTTACTTTTACTATCAGCGCCAATCTTATCCGCCCATGTTGGTTTATATTTTTCGAGAAGATCCAGTTTCTCCGCACGCATAAAGATCGTTGAAGGCGAGCCCCACCAGATATCCGCAAGTGAATTTTCCTTTTCTGTCTTTATTCTGTCAAAGACTTCCTGCGAACCCATATCGAGCCATTGCACGTCAACGTCCGGATGTAATTTCTCAAACTCTTTTTCAAATTCGGTAAGCATTTCTTTTCCATGAGGAGAATATATAACAAGCTTTTTTTTTGAGTCGGATGAGCATGAAGAAAGGAGTGTTAGGATAATGAACAGGTAATAGATTTTTTTCATAAATGATATTGGTTATTGTTTGGATATGTTTTTCCAAAACCATTTAAATGGTTTTGGAAGTGCCACGACTTAAGTCGTGGCTAGCTGCCTTATTATTTAGTTGTACTCCTTCTTTTTATAATTATTGATCTTCAGTTTCTCAAAAAGCTCTTTCGTCTTCTCCTTACCGCTTTCCGGATTTATATCAAAATACCAGTACTGCTCGTAGTCTCCCCTGTTCATCAAAAGCTGCATTGTTCCCTGTGACTTATGTTCCGCGATGAGCCAGTTAACAATTATTTTATAATCGAGAACATCCTTGTATCCGAATTTCTGTGTCCTGTCAAAACTAAAAGGAATTGTGTCGCTTACATTAGTCACAGGATAGTCTTCCAGGCCATGGTAAATAAATTTTGAAGTATCCGGTAATGTGATACTTGAACCACCTAGTATTATTGGCCTTTCACTTGAGTCCATCGAGTTAACGGTTTCCAGTGCGAGTATTCCCACTGCGCTGTGATGCGCATGCGTTGTAAGAGTTGGACATAATATAAAAACATAATCATACTTCTCCCTTTCAATAATGTTTTTCAATTCACTCTTTATATAATTCAGATCCCATATATTGCTGTCAAGTATTTCCCTGATATCGGCAGTTGTGATATACCTGTGGTCTTTCTGATTAAAGTAATAGAAATTTCTTATTCCAATGATCTTCCCACCCGCTTCAAGCTCTTTTTTTCTGATGTCGGGCAAATATTTTCTGCCGATTGCTTCATCGGTCAATTCAAGTCCATAGATATCTTCTGCCAGTGTTGAATATTTATATCCGCCTTCACCGTTAGTTATCACTGCAATGTCAACAATGCCTTTCAGATCATGAGTGATCTTATAGTTAGTGCCTGCAAATGTTGCATCATCATCAGGATGAGCTGTCACGACAAGTATTTTCGGAGGAATTTCCTGGGCAGAAGTATCATTGAAGGAAAAGATCAGAAATATGAACAAAAACTTAACAATCGAAATGCGGACAATGCTCATAAAAAAATTTTAACTTAACTTATAAATAGAGAGATTAATTTTCAAGTGGGAAGATTAAAAGTTATTGCTCTGAATATGAATGATCCGTTTCCAAAAAATTTGACCTTACTAATTTATACTTATAAACCTAATTTAGTTAAACTCAATTCACAGCAGGAAAATTTTTATAAATGCCAGGATTTTTATTACTACTATTTACGATATTTTTTATTCAGGCTTCCCTTTCTTTTTCGCAGGATAATTTAACAGGTATCATCAAAGGAAAAGTTATAGATGAAGAAACACAGAGTCCTGTAGAAAACGCGGATGTTGAACTGATGAACGGAAATAAGAAGTCGGAGACAAATTCAAAAGGTGAATTCGAATTTGACAGCCTGAGATTCGATTCTTACAGAGTAAAAATAAGCGCGGTCGGATATGAACCCGTAATAAAATCAGACCTTACCGTTTACGCCAGCCGTACTCTCGAGATCCTCATAGAATTAAAACCAAAGGGTATAGTCACGGAAGTCATTGATGTCGAAGCTAATTCATTTGTTCAAAGCTCCGATGTAAATATCAGCTCGATAAATCTTGATTACGAAGAGATCCGCCGTGCGCCGGGCGCAACTGAAGATATATCACGTATGCTGCAGTCAGCTCCGGGGGTTGCGATCGGTAATGATCAGCGCAACGACATTATTATCCGCGGAGGTTCGCCATCGGAAAATCTGATACTCATTGACGGAATTGAGATCCCGAATATAAATCACTTTGGTACTGACGGTTCCACCAGCGGCGCGATTGGTTTTATTAATTCCAAGTTCATTCAGGAAACTGATATGCTGACCGGAGGATTCCCGTCTCTATATGGGGATAAACTTTCCGGTGTGATCAATATAAAATTCAAAGAAGGTACAAGAAAGAAATTCTACAAAGATATTAATCTCTCGATAGCGGGCTTCGGAGGAATTTTTGAAGGTCCGCTTACAGAAAAAGGATCATTCATGTTCTCGGTAAGAAGAAGTTACCTCGAACTTGTAAGAGATGCCATCCGTCTTACTTCAGTTCCGAACTACTGGGACTTTAATCTCAAAACAACATATGACATTGGCAAAAATGATAAGCTGACTCTGATCGGCCTTATGGGACTTGATAAGATCGACTTCTCAGGTGAATCCGCCGAAGACAATCCATACGGCAACTCCGATGATAATCAGAGAACTTTAGCTCTTGGTGTAAATCATAAAAAACTTTTCAGCAAAGGATATCTGCAAAGTGTTTTGTCCGATTCATATACAAATAATTATATAATTCAGATAGATGGTCAGACAGCTGATGTAAAATTTAAAAGTGTTGCTAAAAATAATGAGGTGGTTTTTAATACGGATCTGAACTATCAGCTGTCTAGAACTTTCATTCTCAACACAGGAGTCGGAGGCAAGCTCGCGAATTTAGATAATGAATTATTTCTCAGGGGTGATACTAACGCCGCGGGATTTGTATATGATACAATAAACGCGAAGATGAAGATCAATACTTACAAATTATCGGGGCACGTTAATTTTACAACAAAACTTTTCAGTGATATAGTAAATCTCAATACAGGGTTCCGGGTTGATTACTTTGAATACATTCGGTTGAAAACTTATTTTTCACCAAGAGCCGGAGTGTCTGTAAAGATCGCGCCGCTGACATCATTCAATCTTGCCTGGGGAATTTATTATCAATCACCCGAATACATCTGGCTCAGTTCCAATCCCCTGAATTATAAGCTTAACAGCATACGGAGCGATCATTATGTTGCCGGCCTTGAACACTTTTTCGCAAGCGATATCAGAGCAACGGTCGAGGTCTATTATAAACAATACAAAGACTATCCCGTGTGGAAAGATATTCCCACTTACATATTGATAGACGGCGGCGCTGACTTTGGTCCTAATATAGTCGGTGAAGCTGTCAGTGCGGGAAAAGGTTTTGTAAAGGGAATAGATTTTTCGATCCAGAAAAAATTATCTCAGAGCGGGCTTTACGGAATGATGAATTATTCCTTTATCAAATCGGAGTTCACAGCTCTTTCCGGAAATGAAAAGCCGGGTGCATTTGATCCCGGTCACCAGTTCACCCTTATAGCAGGCTATCAATTCAGGAACGGCTGGCTCGTGGGAACACGGTTTAAATATTCCGGCGGCAGACCTTATACTCCCATTGACAAGGAAGCATCAAGAAATGTAAACAGGGCAGTCTATGCGACGGATGATTTCAACAGCTCAAGGTATCCTTATTATATGCGGGTAGATCTCCGGGTTGATAAGAAATTTGATTTTAAGAAGGCGAGCCTTGTTGCTTACATTGAACTTCAGAATTTATTTGACCGGGAAAATATTTATTCTTATTACTGGAATGAAGATGATAAACGACTTGCGACTGTCTATCAGTGGGCATTCTTTCCTGTGGGCGGGATCAGTGTGCAGTTTTAAGTTTCATCTCTTCTATCTTTTCAACAAGCGATTCTTTCTCAAGAATATTTGAAAATGAAGTATGATCCGGCTTGTAACTAAAATTTTCAAATCGTAGAAATAATTCAATACGTTCATCAATTACATCGGCAGACGATACGATCTGTTCCTAATTATCAAGTAAAAATAAATATCTTTTTCACGAAGAAAATCTTTGAGACTTTCGAGAACAGTTTAAACGGACTCTCTACAATTCCAACTTTCTATGCCGGTAAACAGGAATGTAACTGTTCTTTGGAAATCTACCTTGAATGAAGTGATTTAGATTGGTCGTAAAAATTTACTTGAATGTATTATAAAGGATGACAACAGCCGCTATCAACGCACCTATGTAAAGAGTAATCAGAAATAAATTTCTTATTCTTTTTCTTTTATGTATCCTTCTTTCATAGGAGACATAACTTTTGGAATAATCCCCGCCCATTGGATCCCACTTATAGTTCTTTTTTACTTTTTCTAAGTCCATGGCTAAAGATAACCTTTCTGGAAAGTTTTTACTACCTATTTTTTTATTCGGAGTAATAATCCGCAATAATCTTAAGTTGACCACATTTTTTGATTGAACGCCGGGCGAGGCGAGCGGATGACACGGAAGAAAACTGATTTACGCTGGTTTCTTTTACATTTTCAAGTTCATCTCAAAAAGAAAATTATATTTTTTAGTAAGTAAGAGTTAATTTATTTTAAATTGAAAGGTGCAAATTTTTTAATAATCTCTAAGATCAGTTATATCAGCTAAATCTGTGTCATCCACCTTGGCGAAGCGGGGGTTCCATTTTTTGTCCTGAACTCAGGTAATAATCCTGTAAACTCTTTACTTCAGATTTTCCCTCTCGCAGTTTTGCAATACCTTCGGCAAAAGATCTCGCAGCCGAAAGTGTGGTTATGAAAGGGATCTTGTTCTGGACCGCTGTCCAGCCTATCGCATACTCATCAAACCTCGATTCAGATCCGAGAGGAGTATTGATTACTATCTGTATCTCGCCGTTCTTTATTCTGTCAACGATATTTGGCCTGCCTTCATTAACTTTAAAAACAGGATCAGCCTCAATTCCATTCTGATTCAGAAATTTTGCCGTTCCCGTCGTAGCGACGACCCCAAATCCAAGCTCAGTATATTTTTTTATTATATCAATTGTCTTCTTTTTTTTATCATTTTCATTTACACTAATGAAAATATTTCCGCCTTCCGGTATTGGAGTGCCCGTTGCTTCCTGAGCTTTAGCGAGTGCCTCGCCGAAAGATGCCGCGATCCCCATCACTTCACCTGTCGATCTCATCTCAGGACCTAAGAACATTTTTACACGCGGAAATTTCTGAAACGGAAAAATGGATTCTTTAACCCCTATATACCCGATGTCTTCAAAACTTTTTAATTTAAAATCTTTTAACTTTTTTCCCGTGATGATCTTTGCTGCAATTGTTATGATAGGAATTCCCGTTGTCTTGCTTACAAATGGTACAGTCCTCGATGCCCGGGGATTGGCTTCAAGCACATAAACAATGTTGTCTTTAATAGCGAACTGAATATTGATCAGACCTATTACATTGAGCCCTAGAGCGATCATCTTTGTGAACTTTTTTATCTGGCTGAGATTTTTTTTATTGATCGAAATCGGAGGAAGAATAGATGTACTGTCTCCCGAATGGATCCCTGCTTCTTCTATATGCTGCATTATCCCTGCAATGTAAACATCCTCTCCGTCACAGATCGCGTCGACATCTATCTCTCGCGCTTCTTCCAGAAATTTGTCTATCAATACTGGGTGCTCTCTTGAAAGATCAACTTCATCACGGTAAAATTTTTCCACCTGCTTATCATTGTAAACAATTTGCATTGCTCTTCCTCCCAGTACATAAGAAGGTCTGAGCAATACAGGATACCCGATCTTGTTTGCGGTGATCTTTGCAGATCCGGGGTCTCCGGCTGTACCGTATTCAGGTTTTGGTATTTTCAATTTATCCAGAAAACTCCCGAATTTTTTTCTGTCCTCTGCAATATCAATATTCTTTGAAGATGTACCTAAAATTTTCAGTCCGTTCTTTTCAAGCTCTTTTGAAATTTTGAGAGGTGTCTGTCCGCCGAAGCTGACTATAATTCCCTTCAGATTTTTTTCATAGTGAACGATGTTCAAAACATCCTCAGTCGTGAGCGGCTCGAAATATAGTTTATCGGTTATGTCATAATCCGTCGAAACAGTTTCGGGATTACAATTTATCATGATCGTCTCGTAACCTTCTTCGCGCAATGCCTTCACGCACCTCACGCAGCAATAATCAAATTCAATTCCCTGCCCGATCCTGTTCGGACCGCCGCCGAGAATTATGATCTTTTCCCTTTCGGAAGAAATGCTCTCATTGAATTTTTCATAAGTAGAGTAATGATATGGTGTGTTTGCCTCAAACTCGGCCGCGCAAGTGTCGACTGTTTTATAAACAGGCAGCACATCATTTTTAAATCTGTACTCTCTTATCCTTTCTTCGGTAGTATTCAAAATGTTTGCAAGCTGCTTATCAGAAAATCCGAGCTTCTTTGCATTGTAGATTAGCTGTCTGTTGATCTTTTTCTTCACTTATAAAAATAAAATGATCTGAATAAAATTAACTTGAATGTGATAAGTTGAACAGAAATGACAGCAGCTTTTTTATTCAATGTCCGAAGCATTGATTGTATAGATAATGTCCGAGTATTCATCTATAACATCCTTATTGACATGAAACTGTCCCCTGATCGTTATGGCACCTGATCCGGAAAATAAAAGAAAGTAAACACTTAAAATAAAAACTGATGTTGCAGGATATTGAAGCTTATGTTTCATAAAAAATTTATACTTGCACTATTAAATTTACAATTATCAATTATTAAAACAACATTAAAATTATTAACTTATGAGAGCGGGGCTTTTTGCTACATCGGTTTGTAAAACTTATTATCTCAAATTTTTCACCATTCGAATTCACAAAACGTTTTTTCAGATTTTTATTTCGAGCATCATTCCTTTTGAGACATTATTTGTTTTTGTTTAATAAAAAACTCATCACGCTGTTTTCAGTGCAATGAGTTTCATTAAAAATTTTCAGAGTAATTCTTATTCGGATTCAACCAATGGTTTTTCTCCAACTATTATTCCAGTCTTGCCAACAGATTCATAATCATACCCATTCATCTGCGGGATCGTAGAACACAACTCAATGAAAACATCTTCCGAGTTTTCAAATCTGAATTCTATTCCCATCGCCGAAGCAATAAGCTTCAGAATTTTCCAGCCCGGTCTGGCGTTGAACTTTGTCCCGTGGGTCCACCTGTCGTTCATAGCTCCGAACTTGTCCAGCCTCGATACCGAAAACTCTCCGATTAGTCTCTCCTGTTCAAGCGTGGTCACAGCAGCCCTGAGCCGTTGAATCCTGTTCTGAAAATTTACAAATGTTCCGTTTATCTCAGCGTAGGTTGCGGAAGGAAATATAACGCTCGCCGTTTGTGAAAACCCGTTATGTATTGCGCACTGCTGAATGCACGTTTCCATATTCTTTAAAAAAACATCAGACCCCGGCAGCCTGGTGATGTCATCATTCATTACGAAAAGCATCTTTATCTTACCCGAACTTAAATTTTCAATATTGCTGTTCGTGTATGGATTTATTCCGAGAAGCTTCAGACCATTTGAGTTCGGTGTCTTATCCGGTCGTCTTAGTAGCTCATCGCCAAAACTTTCATCTATTAAAGGTATGTAAAAAATATTTTCGCTGTTGAAAACTTCCTTAGCGAATTTCTTCAATGCATAATTGTCTTCAAGGGTTGAGAACGGCGATGCTACAAACATTACTTCGTTGCCCTCATAATTTTTGAAATGTGAAACTGATCTTGAAATCGCTTCATCCCAGTTGACATCGATCAGCTCTTCCTTCTCAATCGAACTTTCATTCAGTCGTATCTGAGGTGATTTTATTCTTAGCTCTTCATCATTTACAAAGTTTATCGTATTCAGTCTTCCCCAATCGCAAAGCCAATAGTCATTTACGCTTAGATTCTCGCGCGGTTCAATTCTTAAAATTTTATTATTCCGGACACCCATTATTGTATTGCAACCTCTGGAGCATCCCGGACATAATGTATCGGTGAATGACATTTCCCACACCCTGGATTTAAATCTGAACTCACGTGATGTAAGCGCGCCTACGGGACATATTTCGATAACGTTCATTGAATATGGATTGTCCAGCTCTTCGCCCGGAAAAGTTTCTATCGTAACATGATCGCTTCGCTGTACAAATGTCAGTTCCGGATCTTTAGCTATCTCGTCACAGAATCTTATGCATCTTGAACAGCTTATACATCTTTCCTGATCAAACATAACATTTGGTCCCAGCGCTATCCTTTTATCCTTTTCGGTTTTTAGTTCATCAAATCTTGAAACTCCAACACTATATTTATAAGCATAATCCTGAAGCTTGCATTCTCCCGCTTCATCACATATCGGACAGTCAAGCGGATGATTGATTAACAGAAATTCCATCACAGCGTTCTGAGCATGAATGGTCTTCTCTGACTTTGTATGAACTACCATTCCTTCGGCGGCAGGCGTCGCGCATGCGATCACCAGCTTTCCCATCTTTTCAACCTCGACAAGACATATACGGCAGTTGCCGGCAACTGTAAGTCCGGGATGATAACAAAAATTAGCTATATCGATACCGGAGTTCTTCGCGGCTTGAATAATAGTCTGCCCCGGCGTGAATTCCACCTCATTGTTATCGACTATGATTTTAGGCATATACTTTTGAAAAATTTTTAATCAAGTTACTAGGATTTTTTTCCTTTATCAATTCAGTTCAATTGTAAAACATGAAAACACGCCACGTACTTTTGATTACACAGGATAAGGAGCTTTCCGGAATAGTAAAGATATCTGCGCTGACCTTAACAAAGCTTAACGCGCAGGTAACTATTGATGAAGCATCTGAATATGACGCTGCCGTTGAAAGATCAAAACCTGTTTTAATTGATCTGATAATTATTGATGGTGATATTGCAACTATTGATCCTGTCAGACTTATTGATGAAATCCGAAATAATACCGGTTCGGATAATAAAAAAATAATTCTGCTTTATTCAACTCCCCTAAACCGAGAAGAGATTTTCAAAGCCGGATGCGACAGCATAATGAGCAAAAATGAATTCAAAAGAGCAGTAAATAATATTCTCACGATGTGAATAAAAGTTAAAAGTTAAAAGTTAATACTCAATACTCAATACACAATACTCAAAACTCAATATCACATCTGCTTTATCTTTGTTAGTATTCGTCTTCCAAGATCATCAGCCGGCCCGATACCGGCTTTATTGTCCTGCATGTTTGCCAGCACAATGATAGTTACATCTTTTTCGGGATAGTATCCCATAAAACTATTGAACCCGGGAATGCCGCCGTTATGTCCAATGGCTCCTGCAAAGTCAGCGATGGCAAAACCATAATTAAGCTTTTCATCCCTCCAGGCGCCGGTTGGAGGATAGAAAGGTTTTCCCCATGTTAACCTTGCCTCCTGAGAACTTTTACTAATAAGCTCACCGGTTGCCAGTGGCTTTGCATATTTTTCAACGTCTTCAAGTGTAGATATCATTGCTCCTGCAGCCCATCCCCAGCTGGGATCAGCAACTGTAACGTCGGTCGGAGCTGTACTTGTTGAATCCAAATACATGTATCCGTGAGAATGCGGATCGGGAAAATTTGAATTGAGTTCGAATGTTGAATTCTTCATTCCAAGCCTGTTAAGAATTCTGTTTTGAATTTCAGCCTGCAAAGGATTGCCGGTTAATTTTTCAATTATTAATCCGAGAAGAACTGTATTTGAATTTGAGTAATGAAATGAAGTACCCGGTGCAAAATACGGCGGATGGCTTTTCGAAAGATCTACCAGCTCCATCGGCGTATATGCCTTTGTCATGTTAGACATTAGCGCTGCACCGAATGTACTGTCTTCGGAATAATTATATATTCCGCTTGTCATATTGCCGAGCTCATCGATCGTGATGTTATCTCCATTGGGAAAGTCGGGAAAATATTTTGAAAGCTTATCACTCAGGCTTATCATTCCTTCATCGACAAGCTGAAGTACAACAGTACCGGTGAAGGTTTTTGTGATACTTCCGATACGCATCTTATCATCAAGTCTGATCGGAGCATTGGTTGAAAGATCCGAAACTCCGATAGCTGTTCTATACGGTTCATATCCATTCATAAAAACACCTATGATAGCTCCCGGTATTTTAATTTCTTCAAACCACTGATTGACAACCGGGGTGAGCTCCTGATCAAGAGTCTTTGTGTCTTTTAATATTGGGTTTTGAGGTTTGCTGCCTGAAAATTTATTTGATGAATGCACATCGGTAAGAAATGCAAAACAAATAACCAGTAAAATGGAAAGTTTGAAAATTAATTTCATGATCGGAATCTCCTAATTCGATTATATGATTTTTTTATGAAAAATTTTTGCATGACAAATGCAAAATTAAATTGACTAAAGGTAATGCTAACTTAATTAAAAAAAAAATTAATTTATAGAATAAAGGAATCGAAATGGTTCATATCCTTCAACATCTCTTATTTAAAAATTAACATCTCACATTGAAATATCAGGAAACGTAAATCCGGTTTGAATACAAAATCGTAGTATCTCATAAGTGGATTTGTTAAATGGATTCCTTAAGAGTAATAAAATAATACGAGAGTTTTTTAAAATCAAACAGAAAGGAAACCTAATGACTGACCTTGAAAAGAAAAAAGAGATTCCCGAAAAAAGTCCGGGACTCATTAATAAGCCATTGAGCAGGAGAAATTTTCTCGTCTTCACCGGGATCACTGCAGCAGCATTGGCTACGGGCCTTCAGGCCTGTAAAGATGATCCGGTCACTTCCGGAGACACTGTGGATGTTGGAAGCGGCGATGTTGGTGTTTTAAACTATGCATATGCTTTGGAACAATTAGAAGCAGCATTCTATATACAGGTAACAAGCTCGTTTTATACGGGCGCGACATCCGCAGAAATGCAGATACTAAATGACATCCGCGATCATGAGATCGCCCATCGTGATTTTTTCAAAGCTGCGATAGGATCAGCAGCAATACCATCCCTTTCAGTTAATTTTTCTTCGATTAATTTTACAGACAGAGCAAGCGTCTTAAATACAGCAAAGGCTTTTGAGGACCTTGGTGTCTCCGCATACAATGGTGCAGGATATCTGATTGAGAACGCTGCTTACCTTGAGCTTGCCGGTAAGATCGTTTCTGTTGAAGCAAGACATGCCGCGGCAATCAGAGATCTGTTAAACCCGCGCTCGGCTGATTTTGCAGGCAACGATATTATCAATGCAGCCGGACTCGACGCTCAGCGCTTGCCAAGCGCAGTCCTGTCAATTGCAAAGACATACATATCCACGAGCATTACAGCCAATAGTTTACCATAATTAAAATTAAGGAGAAAAATAAAATGAATCTTGAAAATCTTTATAATAAAATAAACGATACACTTAGTAAAAAAAATGTTTCCCGCAGAAGTGCACTCGATGGTGTCTCAAAGCTCGGTCTTGGTGCTTTAGCGGCTGCGGTTCCTTTTGCTGCTGCAGTCAATTTTCCCGGGAAGACCTTTGCTAAAGGAAACGGAATGAACAATTCATCAGGAGCTACAGTCATTGAAATTCTTAACTTTGCTTTAACGCTTGAATATCTCGAAGCAAAATTTTATCAGATGGGGCTGACTGCTCCGGGACTTATTCCGGGAGGAGATCTGCCGGTCTTTAATCAGATCAGTCTTCACGAGGGTGCGCATGTAATTACTTTAATCGGAGCCATAGTGGCTTTAGGGGGAACACCGGTTTCACAACCAACATTTGATTTTACAGCCGGCGGAGTCTACTCTGATGTTTTTACAAATTATAGTACATTCCTTACATTATCACAGTCGTTTGAGGACGCCGGCGTCAGGGCGTATAAAGGACAGGCAGGAGGCTTAATAGGAAATGATGCAGTACTTACTGTTGCATTGCAGATACATTCAGTTGAAGCACGGCACGCCTCGGAGGTAAGAAGGATCCGAGGCCAAAAGGGATGGATATCTGGTTCTAACTCAGGCGGTGCACCGGATGCCATTTATGTGAGAGAGGATAATTACATTCAAGGCGGGGTCGATGTGAGAACCATTACTACTGTAGGCGCAACACCAATTTCCGAGGCATTCGATGAAACTCTGTCTATGTCTGAGGTTTTGGCAATTGCAGGACCGTTTATTACTTAGAATAGCATACTCTGCTTTTTCACACTATAGCATAACTCCTCTCATGTTTTAAAGCATGAGAGGAGTATGTTTAAAATCTTTAAGAAAAATTCTGAATTATTTCTTCTTACTTTTCATGTACTCTTCTTCACGCTTCTTCATTTCCTCCGGAGACACATCTTCAATATGCGTTCCGATCCACCATGTAATTCCATAGGGATCCTTTACACCGGCGCTTCTGTCTCCGTAAAACTGGTCAGCCGGTTCCATTTCAGATTTTGCCCCGGCCTCAAGTGCCTGCTTATATGCAGCATCCGTATCTGGTACGTAGAGGTAATAAAAAGAATGAGCGGGCGGATACTTTTCTGAAGCTTCTGTAAGCATGATCATTGAGTCGCCTATCTTTACTTCCGCGTGCATAATTCCACCATCCGGATTATTGGCACGGGTTATTTCCTTTGCATTAAAAGCCTTCTTCAGAAAATCAATGAAACCGGGTGCATCTTTTATCATAAGATATGGAGTGATTGTATGAAAACCCTCGGGTATTGGTTTTACTGCCATTGTAGTAATGATTAAATTTTTATGAAATGTTTTAATCAACTTAACAAAAATATATCTCATAAAATAGAAAAAAATAATTTGGCGTGTTAACAATTCTGTTTAGTCCATCTTAAACTACTATTTTGTTTATTTTAAAAAAAGTATTTTTAATAAACAGATAATTACTCAGACAACTTTGGAATCCCGATTAAGATTTTTTGTTGATTTTTGAAAAATGTTTTTGAATAAATTAATATCCGATACTCCAAATCCGATCTTAATGAATTTCGTATTGTAAGAGTATTAACTGATTAAAATCAGAAAACGGACTGAATGAGATTCAAATCGAAACAAATATTGATACCGGTTGTAGTGACCGTGTTTCTTTTAACCAGCTGCAATAAAAAAACAGAAATCTTAAATGAAAATAAAAATAATATGACAAAGAGCGAACAGCCGGAAAATCCATATTACTCAAGGACGGATACAACCAATCTTAAGGTCTCCGATGCGGAATGGAAAAAGATCTTACCCGATAGCGTTTATCAGGTTGGACGCGGCAAAGCGACTGAAGCGGCTTTCGCCGGAAAATACTGGAACACAACCGGACACGGCACATATTACTGTGCTGTCTGCGGAAATGCGTTATTCCGTTCTGATGAAAAATTCGGAAGCTCATGCGGATGGCCAAGTTTCTTTGAAACAATAAGACCCAACAGTGTAAGGTATGAAGAAGATACAACGTACAATATGGTTAGAACTGAAGTCCTGTGCGGACGATGCGACTCGCATCTCGGTCACATATTTGATGACGGTCCGCCGCCGACAGGAAAAAGGTATTGTATGAATTCAATCGTACTGGACTTTGATGCTGATGATAAATCTACGGCAGCTCAATAAGACAAAACTACTTTTTATAAGTTAATAAAAGCTTTCTCGATTCATCTTCAAGCCAGTCCTTATTCCTGAATCCCTTTGATGTATTTAGTTTTACAATAAGATTTTCAAGACGCTCCTTTGTGTTTTGATATGTCTGTGATTTTATTTTTATAAGCTCAAGCATAAATCTTAAAAATAATTTATAACTTTCATTTATCCTTGCAGGAGTGATCTTATCTTTCCTGAAAAGATGTCTCATCGTATCTATTAATGAGACCGCCGAATCGTAATATCCCAGTTTGTAAAATATTTTCATCTTCAAATGTGAAATGATGTGTTTGCCCTGGTCATACTCAATTGTGATGTTTGACAGCTTTGATAATGCTTCTTCATAATTTTTCCTGGCGTACAGAAGTTCGGCAAGACAAACATTATAGCTGTAGCCGCTTCGTTTCGGATTAAGTCCCTCTTTAAAATCATTCATAAACTTCTCGGCCCAATCAAGCCTGCCAAGCACAATTGCGTTAAGTGCAGACGTTGTGAAAAAATATTGTGAAAAAAATTCTCTTTCCTTGTAAAGCTTTCTAGCAAGAAATTCATTGTCGATCTGAAATCTAATCTTACGGAATGTAGTAATTCCTTCATTGTTTCTTTTAACACAGAATATCTGAAGAGTCAGATACAGATTATATTTTGTCGCATCATCTAGTATATTTATATACTGATCTTTTAATTTTATCAGCTCATAAAAATTTTCATCTTTTTCATTCAGCGCCACCATGAGAGCTGAAAAATAAATTCTTATCTGGGGAAAATGCCGGTAATATTCAAGATTATTTTGTGTGTGTTTGACAATTTCATTAAAGAGAACGTGGTTGTATGCTGTGTTCCTGATATATTTATAATTTGAGAACAGTGTGTAGATCTCAAGTGACTTTGCAATGAAGAAATTAAAAAAATGATCCGCTTCTTTCTGATACTCCTCTTCAATGCCGCGGTTATCATTGTTGCTGTTAATGACGTTCTGAAGCTCCTGAAGATTCAGATAGTTTATCGCATCCGATTCCTTATTCTTTAAATAATTTTCAGCCAGCTCCTTATGACGCATGAATATATCATCCATTTTTCTACGGCTCAATTCCTTCAATAGAAATTTTCTTCTAGTCACCGGTTCCTTGGCGAAGCTGCGGTTAATCAGAAATTCTTCAGTAAGACCATACATCACCGAACAAAGCTTTCTCATAGTCGCATCATTGTAACGTCTGTCTTTATACACAAATGAATGTAAATTTTTATTTGAATATTTTTCGCCGGAAAATTCCGGATATCCGGATTTGACGGCTTCATAAAATTTCACCGCTTCCGTTCTGTTGTTAAAATAAGGCGAGGTTATGAATTTTCCAAAAGATCTGAACTCTTCTTTTGAAAAGGTACTTAACATCCTGTGTAGTTTCGTTCCGTGCATTAAATTATTATAAAAACCTGCCACATTTATACGGCATGCATTACAAAAATAGTTAAATTATCCCGCCATTCAAACATAACTTGCATGAGGGTTTTGAAAACTTTGCCACAAACTTTTAAAACATTCTTTGCAAAACTTTTCATCGTGTCCTAATTTTGTAAAGTTTTTCAATTAAACCAAAGGAGAAAATATCTTGAAAAAAATTATCATCTCAGCATTTTTTATTTTCTTTCTTGTCACCGGTTTCAGAGGATGTAATTTCGATTCATCAATTTTTGGAGTCGATTTAAAAACATTGATGGGAGGTTTTCTTTATGATAATAAAGACAGCGGATTTATTACATGGTTTTACATCACCGCCGGAGAGCACGGAAAGATCTTTACAAATGAGGATCCTGTAACCGATTTCTGGATCGAAAGAAACAGCGGCACAACTAATCAAATAAACTTTGTCCGAGCAGCCCCGGAAGTTGATACCGCAATAGTATATGCGGTTGGAGATAACGGAACAATATTGAAATCGCCGGATCGGGGGATTGACTGGACAGTGCTGAGCTCGCCAACTACACGAAATCTTTACGGGATAGACTTTTCAAACTTCAATAGCCCGTATGTTGTCGGTGATTCAGGACTCATATTGAAATCCTCTAACGCCGGAAGCACATGGGAATTTCAGAACAGCGGAGTCAACAGAAGGCTTAATTCTATTTACAGTCTCGGTAATTTACTTGCAATCGCGGTTGGTGAAAAAGGAACAATACTTAAAACAACTAACGCCGGCACAAACTGGCAGAACATTAGCCTGAATGATACAACCACGGATCTCAACAAGGTTGGTCAAATGGGTTCAACTTTCTTCGGGATCATTGCAGGCATAGTCGGTGACAATGGAAAAATGTACCGGTCATCTGATTACACATTCTGGAATCCGGTTGAAACAGGAATTACAAATGACCTGAGCGATTTCCTTTTTAACGGAAACGGAGCTTCCGGATTTCTCACGGGAGACAGCGGCACTGTGATCTATACAACAAACTCCGGTGTGACCTGGACATCCAGTTTCTTTATTCAATCCCTTACAAGCGAAGACGTGAAAGCAGCCATCAGAGTTAATGATTCTACCTTTGCAGGAATCGCAGGGAATGAGTTCATAATTTTTTCCGCGAACGAAGATCTTCTGCCGGTAGAACTCAGTGCATTCAGCGCGGCTGTGAACAATAATGACGTGATATTATCATGGACAACTTTAAGTGAATCAAACAACAAAGGATTTGAAGTCGAAAGGTCAATGGTAAACAATGAATGGACAAAGGCAGGCTACGTAGAAGGAAGCGGTTCATCTTCAGAGCCCGTTCAATATTCATTTAAAGATAACAGGCTACAGGTAGGAAAATATAATTACAGATTAAAGCAAATTGATTACAACGGGAATTTCGAATATCATGATTTAAATAATGAAGTTGAAATCTCCATGCCGGATGAATTTATACTTTCGCAGAATTACCCTAACCCGTTTAACCCGGTAACTAAAATTGATTTTGAAATTCCCTCGGATGGGAACGTTAAAATAAAAGTTTATGATGCTGCAGGAAAATTAATTTCATCTTTGATCGACGAATATAAGACAGCCGGATTTTATTCGTTAAGTTTCAATGCCGTAAACTTTTCGAGCGGAGTTTATTTTTACAGAATGGAGTTTTCCTCAGCCGGACAAACTCAACATAAGGTAATGAAAATGCTTTTAACCAAATAACTTAAGAAGTTGAAAGCTGACTGTAAGTGTTAAATATTTTATTAGATTTATCAGAGTGTCAATTCCGGACACGGATGCGGGAATCAGGAAAATCCACTTCATTACTTCGGCAGGAAGCGATAATTCCTGCCGAAGTAATCTTGAAAATGTTATCGCTTACCCAGATTCAAGCCGCTGGTTTTTTCAAACTTGATCTTGTTGTTAAGAAGGCGCTTCTTTCTTTCTTCGTTTGACTCTTCTTTAATTGCGGGAAGCCTTTCCAGAATTTCAAAATATAGTTCACTCTTAAACGAGCTGTAAAGATCATCTGATAATTTCAAAGCATCTAACTTATTTTGAGAAAGCCATTCCACTGGCAGTTCTGAAATAATTTTTCTGATATCAATATTTTTCATTTTTTCCTGAAAAGATCTCACGCTGTCTTCTTTTATTGGCTCATAATAAAAAGGATTTTGCTTTAGTTGCTTTAGAACAAGATCACTCAGATGAAAATCTTTTCGCTGAACAATTCCAAGTACAAGCATCGAGATCTCATAGTCAAAGGAGATCAGTTTATTTTCTGACAATAGAATATTTGAGTTTGATTTCGTTCTGTCAATGTTGAGAAGGATCAAATCAAAGATAAACAGATCATTAAATACGGGATCATGAGAATTTTTTTCTTTAAACTTCCAGTCGGTGATATTTTCCAGATATGGAAACGCGAGATTATATCCGAAACTTTTTTTAACCATATCCCGCACTTCCTGATCTATCAGACTCATGTCCGCTGTTTTATCAATAAGCATTATTTCAGGTTTTGTAACAGGAAGTCCAAGTTCATTTCCTATTCCGGAAGCTGTGTATTCAGTTATACCCGCATAAGGATTGCTCATGCCTCTGTTCAACTTTACAAAATATTTTATCCCTCCTTTGTTTTCTACAACAAGAGGAAGTGAAGATCCTGTTCTTAAAACTTTGATAATCCTCTTCGCAGTATTAGTTTTCATTTTCAGTTTGTGTTTGGTGAATGCTGCTTAGAAAATTTTCTGAGTTCACAGATTTTCAGTAATTATATTTAGCAGCTGGTCTATGAGAGCTTTTTGAGATTGGTTTATTTTTTCCTTTGCTTCAGAAACACCGAACCAGCACCCCCTGTCTATTTCAGGAAAGCTTTGCATTTTTCCCGATCGCAGTGGCCATTCCATTTCAAAGTTGTTGCTCTTGATTTTATCGGGATCAATGTTGCCCTTTATTGTCCACGCGTGAACGATCTTTCCGCTTTTTTGCTTCACTGGTTTTAGTTCGTGAAAATCTCCCGATATTTCTGTTCCGGTTTCTTCAAAAAATTCACGTTTAGCTGCTGTCAGTGCATCTTCTTCATTTGTAAACTCCCCCTTTGGTATGCTCCAGCTTCCGGCATCCTTCTTTGACCAAAGTGGTCCGCCGGGATGAACAAGAAAAATTTCCATTGATCCATCTGTAAATCTGTATAAAAGAATTCCCGCGCTTTGTTTTTGCATTATGAAAAGTTTTGCAGAATGGAAATCTTATTTATAATGTTATTATATCAGTAATTCTTTTGAAACTAGGATCCCGTCTTCGTCACAATAGATAAATTCCCCCGGCACAAAATTTAAACCTGCAAAGTATACCGTCATATTTTCCTGTCCTTCGTTTCTTTTGGAGCTCTTCAAAGGATTTGTATTTAAAGCCTTTACACCCAGAGGAAGTTCTGAGACTGCCAATGAATCACGTATACACCCATAAACAACTATACCGCCCCAATTATTGTTTACAGCAATTTCTCCGAGCATATCACCCAGTAAAGCACAACGCAGCGAACCGCCGCCGTCAATAATAAGAACACTACCCTCACCGTTCTGCCCGAGGTTTTTTCTTACAAATGAATTATCCTCGAAACATTTCACAGTCCGGATCATTCCATAAAAATTTTTCTTTCCTCCGTAGTCTCTGAATCCGATCGGATCAGCTACGCTTACCTTTGATGAATGATCATCACAAAGATCAGAAGTTTTAAATTGTATCATTAAATTTTTTTAAATTGAATTCTAATACCTGATTGATTATAAAAAAAACCCTGTTAAAATTTAATAACAGGGTTTTTTTAAAAAATGTCTGAATAAATCTTATTTTACAAGCATCATCTTTTTGATGTCGTTAAATCCTTCAGTGTTCATAGAATAAAAATAAATTCCGCTCGGAAGACTTGAAGCATCAAAATTAACTTCTTTTATTCCGGGCTGCTGATATTCATTAACGAGCCTCTTAACTTCTCTTCCAAGTATGTCAAAGACCTTCAGGGTAACAAAGCCATTCTTGATTAGATTGTATTTGATAGTTGTCGTCGGATTGAAAGGATTAGGATAGTTTTGCTGTAACGAGAAATCTTTTACTTCAATTCCATTATTTGAAATACCGACTACGTTAGCATTGGAGATCTTTCTGTAGATCTGAAAATTTCTGCTTGCAGGAGCTGATCCGCCAAATGCAGTTGGTCCTACTCCGGGATCCTTCATGTAAGTAATATTCAGATCATAGTCCGCAGTCGCCGAGCCTTTGTTGTAGTTTGAAATTGACGGGTAACACTCGTCAATATCCGGGGTATTGGTAATGCGGATCGGATCGGACCATGTTGTACCGTCATCAAGTGATCTTTGATAATAGAGGTCGCGGGAATTGTATCCGCTTGCTCCAAGGTCAGGTTTAACAACTGAATAAACACAATACAAAACCGTACCGTCTTCAGAATATCCCAGTGCAGGCTGATCTAACGTAAATACAAACGACATTGTCTGAGCGTAAGTGGTAGTACCTCCCACTGCAGCAACTGTTGTAATTGTTGATCTTGTGCCGTCACTTCTTATTAAATATATTCTTCCGTCAGCAAAAGTATTGTTTGCAGTCGCTGCAAGCGAATAGACCCACGTCGAAGTATTCGGTTTATAGATCAGATCAGAGCCTCCTGCGGTTGCAACTGTATCATCACCATTTTCATAAAACGGTGTAAATATTTCCGTAAGAGCACCCCATGTAGCTCCATTATCTGTTGAGGTCCTTGCCCATACCCTGGCGTTAAATAAAATATCATCTTCAAGAACAGGATTGAATACCTGAGTCACTCGTCCGGCACCATTTGATGCGATCTGATAAACCGCATTGGTTCCAACCGTGCTCTGATATGGAGGAGAGCTGATGTATGCGATTTCTTTGCCTCCAAGTGTTGTACCATTAAATGTCTGATAAAAAATAGTATCGAAATCTCCCGGCGGATGTTGTGGTCTTGACAGCATACCGACGTTACCGTTACTTAGGACTTCAATTTGAGCCCATATTGAAAATGGATCTGTTCCGGAATATTCAGTAAAACCTCCGGCTTGTGGTGCAATGTCAACAAAAAGACATACATTATTAACACCATTCACTAAGGAGTGATTTCCAATTACACCGGCACCATTTCTCAGCTTCAAAACAGGATATCCGGATCGTCTGTCCGGAACATTACCTAGATTAAACCAACTTGCGCCACCGTCGGAAGATGTTGAATATTCGGTTCTTCTTGTGGTTGCACCGAGCGGTTCAAGTGTATCGGAGGTAACATCAATTGAATGTAGAAGTAAAGGGTTTGAAGGATCTACCTGTAAATAATGGTTTGCCTCACCATTGGTTTTGTAATCAAAAAATCCTGAAATGAGTGTTGGAATTTCAGGTCCGATGGTATATGAATCTGTCTGATAGCCCGGGTCCAGGCGTATGGTAAAAACTGAGGGTTCTTTTGAATAATTATAGGGAGCATAACTTGTTGCAGGTGCACCGTCTTGTGCTCCCCATGATGCTTTGTCACTGCGCGTAAGCGGTTTGTTATCTGCCATTGACATGTTCGTTACCAGAATCAATGCTGCAATGATAAACAAATTGAATTTTAATCTCATAACTGCCCCTTTGGGTAATTTTTAATTTATGAATGTGCTTAAAACTTAATTAACTTACTTATTATTGTCAATCAATTAATGACTGCTATTCTGAAAATCGCATTATGATTGCAAGCATTACATAAAAAATTATTTTTCCCGGTAAATATTTAAAATAAAAGTTGTCTTGACTTTGAATATTATCAACATGCATTGCATAGTATTACCTTGCATCACAGTATCTTATTGTATCTTATCATTGCTGTCCAAATTATTTTTCTCTTTTGAAATTTATATGTTTATTGTTCCCAGGTGAAATATTTTTTTTGTTTTTAAAAATTAACCCTAAAACTTTTTTTAACCGCAAAGCGCGACAAAAGGATGCGCAAGAAATCAAAGATTTATTCTAAAATGTTCTTTTAAAATTTAGAAAACTTAATCTTTGCGGGCTTTGCGTTCTTTGCGGTTATATCCAACGTTGATTCCAATGCAACGTTTTGGACAGATGTGGTATCTTATAGTGTTCCATAACTTTCAATTGAATTGCTTTCCGCTCATTATTAGTTTATTTTTGTACACTCATTATTAATAACCCCTAAATTTATACATGCCTTTAATTCAGAAAGTCCGCGCCAGAGAAATATTAGATTCCCGAGGTAATCCAACGATAGAAGTAGATGTAAGATTAGAAGACGGAACTTGCGGAAGAGCTGCCGTTCCTTCAGGTGCATCAACAGGCGAAAGGGAAGCGGTTGAGCTTCGCGACGGAGATAAGAAAAGATATTCAGGTAAGGGAGTAAAGAAAGCAGTGGAAAATGTGAACGGCATTATATCAAAGAAAATTACCGGAAGGGAAAGTTTTGATCAGATCGGACTTGATGAAACCATAATTATTCTTGACGGCTCGGAAAATAAATCTAAACTGGGAGCTAATGCGCTGTTGGGTGTATCCCTTGCAAACGCGCATGCATCTGCAAACGCACTGAAAATGCCGCTTTACAAGTACATTGGCGGAGTGAATGCAAAGACCTTACCTGTACCAATGATGAATATTATTAACGGCGGAAGACATGCAGACAATACCGTAGACTTTCAGGAATTCATGATCATTCCTGCAGGAGCAGATAGTTTTTCAGAAGCACTCAGATACGGCGTCGAAATTTTTCATTCATTAAAAAATGTTCTGCATAAAAAAAGTTATAATACTAATGTAGGTGACGAAGGAGGTTTTGCTCCTAATCTTAAATCGAATGAAGAAGCAATAGAAGTAATACTGGAAGCTGTAAACAATGCAGGCTATAAGACCGGCAAAGATATTTTTATCGGACTGGATGTTGCTTC
>JBDTLQ010000009.1:0-21830 GCA_039934715.1 Ignavibacteria bacterium
TTCTTCCAAAAGTGAATTATCAGTGAATATCAGCATAAATCCGTGTCATCAGCGTTCAATTTTTTGTCGTGTACTTAGCAAGTAAAGTTAATTCCATTCAATGACTTTTTTTATTGCTTTTAACTTCAGAAATTGTGACAAAATTATTTAATGCAAGATTCAAAGCTGGTCGAGATCCTCAAAACCCTGACCCCTGAAGAGTTTAAAGATCTTGAAAAGTTCGCGGCTTCGCCATATTTCACCCGGGGCAGAGACCTTACTCCTTACATAAGGGCCCTGAAACCTTTCTACCCGGATTTTGACGATACTAATCTGAATAAAGACTATTTGTACTCAAAATTATATCCGGACAAACACAGGTCAGAAAAGAATTCTTCTACTATTATTAAAACTCTTTCATCCGATCTCATTAAATTGCTGAAAGATTTTTTTAAACAAGTTGAATTTAAGAAAGATTATAACCGCGGGAGTTATTACCTCACAACTCAGCTGAGATCACGTAAGATTTATAAAGAGTTTGAAAAGGAATATGAAAATTCTCTGATGCTGCAGGAAAAATCAGACGGGGGAAGCGTAAGCGACCTTATCGACAAATATTTTCTGATGAAAGCTCGCAGAGACTGCACACTCGACCGTGATGATTTTCAAAATTCTTTTGAAGCGAATCTTTCCATGAGCGAGCATACTGTAGTGATTGCGTTGATAAATTCATTTAAACATGAAGATGAAAAAAATATTGCGATGGCATACACTTTAAATGAAAGGAATAACATGATGGACTATCTTTTGAATAACCTGCAATCCGAAAAACTTCTGAGAGAAATGGAAGCAGCAAATGATAAGTTCTATCCCTATCTCAAAATTTTTTATCTGATATACAAGATGAACAAAAATACAGAGGATAAGAAATATTTTTTTGAGCTTAAAGATCTTTTGAAAACACATCAATCTCTTTTCGGTCAGTCAGAGCTGTATGTACTATGGAATATTATGCTGACTTATAATGGAATTAGTTCAACCGGAGGAAATACCGCGCTCTTTAATAGCGAAATTTTTGAGATTCAAAAATATATGCTTGAAAATAATATTTATAAAAAATCGGTCAGTGAAGATTTTCATATTGTTCTGTTCAGGAATATAGTATTCAGAGCGTCAAAGATCGGTGAATATGAATGGCTTGAATATTTTATAAATAAATATTCTGCAGAGCTTCATGCTGATCATAGAGACAACATGAAATATTATTCTCTCTCACACCTTTTCTTTGCCAAAAAACAATTTGACAAAGCACTGGAAAATATTTCCAAAGTCAGGTATGCTTTTTTTATCTATAAGATCGATATTAGGATTTTGATGCTTCAACTTTTTTAATGAATTGAAATATACTGAACAGGCATATTCAAATATTGATGCGACATTACATTATGTGAAAAATACTAAAGAGCTTTCTGAACATTTTAAAGAGCATGTCTATAATTTTATCAGATACACAAAAGAATTATTAAAAATCAAATCAAACGGTAAGAGTAATTTTTCTGAAATTAAATTTCTTGAAAAAAGAATTCAAAGTGAGAAGATTCTCTCCCAGAGGGATTGGCTGATTCAGAAGTTGTCCGAGTTGAATATTAAGTAAATACAATTTTTGTAAAAGCGACCTACTTCATAAGCCATACCAACATAAATTGACTGACCATTAAACTTAATTTTGAGGCAGGTAAGTAATGGCAGGTGTGGTAGTATAAGGATTAAATATTTTGCAAAATCTTGTCATGTAAAAATGATTAAGCCCGTCGGTTGAATCCTGTATCACTGAAATTGTGACGTAAGAATTAAAAGGATATTTAGCATTGTCGGAAGTAATGCGGGGACGGTAAAATTTAGATGATGCAGTTGCTCCAGGAAAACTCAAGATCGGGGAAGAGAGAGTATTGTTTATAATGTCATAAACTACCAGAGCATTTCTATACTGTCCTGTATAACCATTTGAAGTGTAACCGAGTGTGAGATAAATAAATTTTTGAACAGCATTTTCGATAATCTCAATATCCATTTCATCATTTCTAATCTTGTATCCGGCGGTGGTTGCCAATCTTGAATACAAATTATAAGTTAAGCCGTTATTTGTAGACTTATATAATAATATAGTATCAGAAGTTGCGCCGATTCCTGAATCGAGTCTACCCACAGCAAATGCTGTCCAGATAGTACCCAGACCAGGCGCTGTCTGTTCCACCTGTGTTGCAATAGTTTTAATGAAAGAATTAGAGGTAGAATAAATTGAAGACAATGTTATGGCATCAGACTGAATTTGATTTATTTTTTCACTGGTATTATCAGAGAATCTTTGTTCTGTTGCATCATAGGTTTTTGTTACCGAGATATGTTCAATGCTCTCAAGTTTTTTCTGAAGCTCTAATATTCTTTCACCCGCATTGAGAGTTTGATCACTTTTTAAACGTTCATTTCATCAGTAATCTTAAGTCCTTTCTTTGTATACTTAGTTTCAGGATTTTTTGTAAAATTGCTGTACTCTTCAGTTGTTATAGCCGGGTTTTTTCTTGGAAAGTGTATTCTCTGAGCTAATGAATAGTTAGCGCTAAGGATAATATTTACAATGATGATTATCCAAATTGTATTTTTTCTCATATGTTAATTTTTTTATTAATTAATTAAAATACCACCGGTGAGAAAGTGACCTTCCGGATAGTCAAGTTTAGAGTTTAAAGTTTAAAGTTGATGGCAGCACCATTGAAACGACATACCTGATATTTTCTTAAAATCCAAAATCAAAAATCTAATATCAGAAATTTCAAATCCGAAATTCCAAATCCCAAATCGTATCACGGTCTCTTTATACTTACAAACCCCTGCGAATTAGTATAAGCAATTAAAATATCACTTAGATTAGTAACGTTGTCTCCCGTAAGATCGGTGTTCACATATCCGTTTACAAAATTAGAAGCATTATTAGAAATTAAAATAATATCGCTTAAATTTATGAAACCATCCTGATTTACATCGCCGCTGTAGAATGCAAATACATTGTAAGGATTATTATCAACCTGGATTTCATTATTGCCGTAAGCATAAATTGAATTAACAGAAAAAGCGATGGAGGCATTATCCCCCGTGAAAGTAACGGGATCGGCACTCCATGTTTCGAGTGCATTACGATGTTTTACTACTACATAATAAGGAATATTATTTTGAACATTATAAAAAGAAAACTGCTGTCCTGTACCAGGACCATACAATTGTTTTCTTGATGAATCTATTTTTGCAAACGGCGAAGTTGCGTTTCTCAAATAAACTGTTACCGTATCATAGATCATCACATTACTACCCGGATCATACATTCCCTGGATCGCACCAAATAAAAATAAAACCTTAGGAGTAACCGGACTCTGCACAACTGCAACAGGGCTGTAATTATTATGAATATCCTGAGCGACTATGAAATAATAATATAAACCACTTAGGGGTGATACATCAAGATAAGTTGAATCAGTTAAAGTGGCAAATGGTAGCTCTGTGTAAGGATCAATTGAAGGAGAAGTACTTCTGAACAAAATATAGTTAAGCAAGTCAGGAGCAGCACTTTTTTTCCATGTCAGTCTTACATTAACCGTTTCTTTGAATGCATTGAATGGAGAGACAACAGGGGGAGAAATATTATCCAGACTTCTGCCTGAAAGAATTGCAGATCGCCAGTATTGTGAAGGTGAACTTGTCAAGGCAGTTATTCTGAAAAAGAAAGTACCTGAACTATTTAAACTTGAATCATATGGTGTGGGAGCTAAGAAAGAATAAAAAGAATTTTTTGTCGCAGGAATGCCAGCTATATTTACCCATGCAAAATTTCCGCCCGAGGGTGGCAGACTTCTTTCAACTAAGTAACTTGTTATGATATCATTTCCATTAACATCAGAAGAACTTCTTGCCCATTTGAGATCAACGAACCCACCCTGATCATTTGGGACATCTTTTGCATGGATCAATATTGGTTTTACAGAAATTGCCGAGCCTGTATAAATGTATGCTCTTCCCGTGTATGAATTGAAACCATCAGCTCCTGCAATAACATCTGAATACCCGTCTCCATTAATATCTCCGGCAGAGGATACTGATCTTCCGAAATAATTATTTACCGCTTCACCCGTCATATTAACATCGGCGATAGTATTCATTGAAACTCCTCCAAAAAATATGAGAGCCATTCCTCTGACACCATTAAAGGAAATAGATGCTACAATTACATCTGAATATCCGTCTCCATTCATATCTCCTGCGCACGATACGGAAGTTCCGAGATTAGTATTCGATGCGGCACCTGTTATTATAACATCTGCTATATTATCCATTGATGCCACGCCAAAGTAGATATAAACTCTTCCTGCCCCTAAATTGTAATTATAAGCACCGACAATTACATCCGAATATCCGTCTCCATTTACATCTCCGGCTGATGAAACAGAGTATCCGAAATAATCATTTGTTATTTCACCCGTCATTGTAACATCAGCTCCATTATCCATCAATGTACTTCCCAGGTAGATATAAGCTCTTCCTGTCCCTGAATTGTAACTTTGAGCCCCGACAATTACATCCGAATAACCATCTCCGTTTACATCTCCTGCTGTTGAAACTGAAAATCCAAACCAACTATTATTTGGCCCAGTCAATATAGCATCAGCTATATTATCCATTGATGCCCCTCCATAGTAAATATAAGCTCTGCCGGCTATTGAACTGTATCCATAAGCCCCGACAATCACATCCGAATATCCATCCCCATTTACATCCCCGGCTGAGGAAACAGAATACCCAAAATAATTATTTGTTGTTTCACCCGTCATTGTAATATCAGCTACATTATCCATCGATGTACCACCAAAGTATATATATGCTCTGCCGGTGGATGAACTGTAACCGTAAGCCCCGATAATCACATCAGAATAACCGTCTCCATTTACATCTCCTGCTGATGCTACGGAATATCCAAAATTATTAGTCGTTGCCCCTGTCATGGTTACATCGGCTATATTATCCATCGATATTCCTCCAAAGTAAATATAAGCTCTGCCGGAGTTTAAGTTGTAGCTAAAAGCACCGACAATTACATCCGAATAACCATCACCGTTTACATCTCCGGCTGATGAAACTGAATATCCGAATGTATTTCCTGCAACTTCCCCTTTCATAGTTATTTGTGGAATAATTTCATTTTTCATAAAATAATCATAGAAGTAAGCTCTGCCCATATTTGAACCATAACCATAAGCACCAACAATAATATCAGAATATCCGTCATCATTGATATCACCCGCTGAGGCAACTGAGGTTCCAAAAGAACTATTAGTTGTTTCCCCTGCCATGCTGACATCCGCAATTGTATCCATTAATGCCCCGCCAAAATAAACGTACGCTTTACCTGTAAACGAAGTATTACCGAATGCACCTATTATTACATCCGAATATCCATCACCGTTTACATCGCCTGCTTTTGAAACCGAATTACCAAAATAATTAAACATTGCTTCGCCCATCATTGTAACATCAGCTGCAGAATTCATAGAGGCCCCTCCATAAAAAATATAAGCTCTTCCTGAATTGGAATTGAAGCCATAAGCCCCAGTTATCACATCACCAAATCCGTCTCCGTTAACATCTCCTGCTGAAGATACTGAAACTCCGAAAATATTGTTCGCTACTTCGCCCGTCATCACAACATCTGCAGTATTATTCATTGAGCTTCCCCCAAGAAAAATATAAGATCTGCCTGTATTCGAACTGTAACCATTTGCACCGGCGATCACGTCAGAATATCCGTCGGCGTTGACATCACCTGCAGATGAGACTGAATATCCGAATTGATTACCTGTTGTTTCACCGGTCATTGTAACATCGGATACATTATTCATAGAAGCTCCGCCAAAATATATATATGCCCTTCAGGTAAATGAGCTGTATCTGTAAGCACCGGTAATGACATCTGAATACCCGTCGCCGTTGACATCACCTGCGGACGAGACAGAATATCCGAATTGATTATTCGTTGTTTCACCGGTCATTACAACATCGGCCGAATTGTTCATTGATGCTCCTCCGAAATAAATATATGCTCTGCCGGTATTTGAGCTGTAACCATAAGCCCCAACGATCACATCCGAAAAACCATCGCCGTTTACATCCCCCGCTGTGGATACCGAAAATCCAAAATCATTGCCTGTTGCCTCACCGGTTAATACCAAATCTGCGACAGTATTCATGATTGAACCACCAAAATAAATATAAGCTCTTCCGGTGTTTGAATTATAACCATATGCTCCTATGATGATATCATCATATCCGTCACCATTAACATCACCCGCACTGCTAACTGTGTATCCGAATTGTGATCCGGCAGTCAGTCCGTTAAATATTTTTCTCTGCAGAGCATCACCCTCGGGATCTTCAGATATTTGTTTGTGATCTATGTGGTTCTCCCCATTGGAAATTTTATTTCCGTTTTCATCCCTGAGATCATTGAGCCAGTCCTGTGTAGCTCCTTCAGGAAGTGAATCTTTTTTTTGCACACCTGCATCGGAAGTTATTTTTTCTGTTTTCTGCCAGTTAGCATTTACGGTTTGAAAAAGCAAACAGAACCAAAAAATTAAGTGGAAAGCAAATTGAGATAAAGTTTTCATATAAGATTTTATTTAATTGATACAAAAATATAGTTACTTCTCATTGAATCAAAAGAAACTTTTTAAAGGTTTTCATAGACTGGCGTTTGATGAATTATTAAAATTTGTATTCAGGGCTTTATTACATGGGCAAACGCCGTAGAATTATTATAAACAATTATGACATCATTCAGATTTGTAATGTTATCACCGTTAACGTCTGTTACAACATACCCAGATACGAAAGTGGCAGCATCGTTAAAGGTCCTGATGACATCAGAAAGATTAACCGAGCCGTCCTGGTTTATATCACCGCTGATCACTGCAAATGCCGGTGGAGAATTATCAACTTTAATTAAATTACTTCCATATGCTTTGGATGACAATGAGTACATGTCAAGATCATAGCTGCCGAAATAGGTAACGTGGAGTGTCTGAAAGTACCATGTTTCAATTGAATTCCTGTGCACAACAGAAACATAATATGTTCCAAAGTTGGCATTAAGGAAAGAGAATGCTGTCGAGCTGTACCCTTTTGCCGAATCAACTTTAGCGAACGGAGCAGTACTGTTCCTAAGATAAACCGTTACAAGATCGTATTTAGGTGTATTCAATGCGGAATCATACAGACCCTGAATATAAAATCTAAAACCTAGATTTATTGAACTACATCCGCATGATGATTGTAGTGATGATGCGGAGCTCCATAGTGTAAGACAGCTGTCACTGTTGTTAAATCTAAATGCGGGTTTTGGAGATGCATATGATTTTCCGCCGGTGTTATTATGATTGAAGACTCCTGATATACGGGACAGATCGTTGTATCCAGACGATGATACAAAATCCATTAAAGGCGTATCAATCTTATATGCCGTATAAAATTTCCCTTGTAGATTTCTTTGTCCGATAACGTCAGGATTTTTTATGTTGAAAATAAGACCTGCTCCTAATATAAGTGATTTAGTCCAGGTGTTAGCATCAGTCGTGCTATAACTGTATAAGCTGGAAGAATAAAAACTCCCTGATACATAATTTTCAACAAAGACCATGAGCATTTTTTTCTGATCATCTCCGCCGTTTGAGGCGATCCTGGCAAATTGCTTCTCGTGAGAATTTTCTGTCAGTATTTTAGCAATGTGAGGATATTCCATAACATTACTGCGTGCCTTATAGATAAAAATATAATCTGTATAACCGGGATATCCGCTTATTACAAATATAATAGAATCTCCGGTCGTAACAGCTCCTGTATTATAAAATGCAACGTCACAATGGACTGTGCTGCTGAACGGAGAATATATCAAGGGCAGATAAACAGCATTAGGCATATATGTAATGGCGGGTGATATAGTATAAGGATCAAGTATCCGGCAGAATTTTGTCAGGTAAAAATGGTTCAGGCCGTCAGTCGAATCCTGTATTAAGGAAAATGTAACAAACGCTTCATTAGGATACCTTGCATTATCAGAAGTTATCCGCGGTCTGTAATATTTAGATGAGGCAGAGATCCCAGGAAAATTTATGGTCAGATTGGAGGAAATATTATTAATTATGTCATATACAATAAGAGTGCTCCTGTACAGACCTGTATAACCTGCAGTTGTAAATCCTAAAGTGAGATAAACAAATTTTTGGGAAGAATGCTCAATGATCTCCATATCCATTTCATCATTACTGACTTTATATCCCGGATTAGCTGCTATTCTCGAATATAAATTATAAGATGTACCGTTGTTTGTTGATCTAAATAACAGTACGGTATCGGCAGTAGCACCAGCGCCTGAATCAAGTTTTCCCACTGCAAAAGCAACCCATATTGTTCCGAGACCGGGATTGGTTTGTTCAACCTGTGTGGCAATGGATTTAATATAGGAATTGTAGGTTGAATAAATTTGAGAAATTGTAATTGCATCCGTCTGGTTCTGGCCGGTATATTGCTGAATATTATCAGAAAACCTTAACCCATCTGTATCTTCTGTCCTGGTTATTGAATTATGTTCAATATATTCCAGCTTTTTCTGAAGCTCCAGGATCTTTTTTCCTTCCGAATGGACATCATTGCTCCTTAGACGGTTCATTTCCTCAATTATGTGAATCCCTTCTTTTGTATGTCTGTTTTCCGTGATCTTTGTAAGATTGTTATTCCGTTCGGTTGTTTTAGCCGGCTCAGTTGTCGCGGAATAATTTGAATCCCGGGAAAATAAATTTCCCGAACTTGTTAATATTAAAATTAAGAGTAAGCAGAAAGTATTTTTATTCATGGGTTAAAGTTAAAAGTTTAAAGTCTAAAAGTTTTTTAAATCCAAAATCATATATCCAAAATCTAAAACAGACACGCCGACTGACATTGCTCCGAATATCCGATCAGGCCGTGTATTCTCAAATGCATTTGCCTGTAGATATGAAATGTTTGCGACTATTATATTAACAAAGACAAACAATATCAGTAATTTTAAATAAATTTGTCTAAGCTTAATTCTTGAGATTGTCAAATTTGTTTTCATAGTATTTATATTTTTTATTTTATAATTAAATCGAAGGTTCAAATCTCAAATCCAAAATAAGAAAATAGCCCTGCATACCGGCGATGCAATTAAGTGAATATGGTCGCGTCCAATTCACAGGCTATTTTTCATAGTTAATAGTGCGAAGTCTTTTGACGTTTGATGTTTGCTGTTATGCTTCATTTGACTCTGGTAAATAACGGATTATATGTAGCATCAAAAAATTTCCAGGTTGCCAGTGTGCTTGTAATAGTGATATCTAATGAAGAACCACTATTTGACGACTTTTGGATATGGACTTGAATAGTTTGTGATTTGAATATGCTATAGTCTTCAGACCGTTGTGTATCGCTTTAACGAACCAGTTATTTTTACCGTCAGAAATTTGATATTCATCTCCCATAAATGGGCTTGTGTAGCCGCCTACTCTTATATATGCAATCCCATCCTGAATTAGATATCCGCGGTTAAAATGTATTGTTACTTTTCCCCATTCCGCTTCAATCATCTCGGCTGCAATTGGCCATTGATTGAAATAATAATAATACGGCTTGATAGAATCCTGAGTACTCATGAATTTATTGACCGGGACAATCAAATTTGCTTTACGCGGTTGAAACGGTTCATTTGCATTTAACACAAAACCAGGTCCCATATTTGTCAAATCTCCAATTATTCCATGGCTGACTGCTAACTTTTTAAGCTCATTAGGCGATGGGAATGCTGAGGGTTTTTGTTCAATATTACTTTTGTTGAGTAAAGTTATTGTAGGAAGCGCTGATTTTTCCTTTTTTACTTTTAATGTTTTCATGATTTATTTTTAATGGTTAATTATTGGTTAATTGTCTTTCGTCCTGGATCACTTTACTGCAAATATTTTCTTTATACCGGATTTGCCTTTTACTACTAATTTAAATGTAAAATCACCTGTATCAATTTTGTTAAGGGATTTATAATTTACGTTGTAAATACCCGCATCTAAAGTGTCATTTATAAGTGTCTCGATTATTTTCCCGTTTGAATCAGATACTGTAAGAACTACATTTGTCTCTTCACCAAGTTCGAATCCTACAACTATTACATTATCAAACTTGGTTTTTTTAATCTTGTAAAGTTTGAACATCCCATGATGCGGACCTAAATCTTCTACCGATTTAACAGGGAGTTTATTTAAATTGACCATTAATTTTTCCTGAGAATATGAATTACTTTGAGCCATCAGGAATATCAGTGTTAAGATTGAAATTATTTTTACTTTGAACATTTTTTCTCCTTTGTTTTAATGTTGTTCATTTAATTGATACAAAAATATACCCGGCGGATCATCTTTCCAAAGAAACTTTTTTGCGAGTTACACAGATAAGTACTTACATATTTTCGATAAATGTTCTATTTTAAACGGGGAATCGAAATAAAATTTTTAATACTTTCTTAATTCATCGCTTCATTTCTTAAGAATAAAACTTTAAGGAAGAAACCATATGCTTAAAAGCTCACTTCTCGAAATCATCCGGACTTTTTCAAAAGAAGAACTCAAAAGTTTTGAAGACTTTGTCAGGTCGCCTTACTTTAATAAAAAAGAAAATGTGATTAAATTATTTTTTGAGATAAAGAAATATGCGCCGGATTTAAAGGATGAGAATTTAGAAAAGGAAAAGGTATGGAAAGTTTTATTTCCGGATGCAGGATATAATTACGGCATTATGAAGAATCTTATTTTTGATCTGAACAAGCTTGTCGAGCAGTTTATAATAAGTTTAAAATTCAATAAAGATGAATATAAACAGAATGAATATCTTATGAATGCACTTCTTGACCGTGAGATAAATAAAATTTACAAAAACAAATTCAACTCCATTAATTTAAAGCCCGATTTAAAAATCCTTGATTCAGGAATCCTGAATGTTTCAGCTCACATGGACTATCTCAATGCAATGTTTTATTTGAAACTTTTTTACCATCACCAGTTCGAGCAAAATTATGATCTTGAAAAATTGCAAGTTAACCGTGATTCGTCTCTGATTGCCGGTTTTCTGATTAAATTGTTCGGGGCTTACAACGATATTGTCGTTATCCATACCCGGGCGGAAAAATTCGATCCCGGGGAAAATATTGTTTCAAAATTTCTCGGATTGATCTCTCCTGGTCTTATCACCATTATTGATTCGATCCCCCTGACTTCGGATGTTAATTCCGCATATGTAATGATTTACTATCAGATGTATCTGGCTCTGACAGAAAAAACCGAAAAGCAATATCTTGCATTTAAAAAAAGTGTATTTGATAATCTGAGCATACTCCCAAAAGTGAATATTAAAGCCATTCATAATTGTCTTGTCAGTGCAGCAATTTTCTCGAGGTTTGAAACATTAGACCGGGACAGGGAGATATTGGAAATTCTTGATTCATTAATAGAGCATAACGCTATTACCGAGATAGGAAATGATAAAATAGCGTTGCATGTTTTTAATACTTACGCTTCAATATGCTATGGATTCGCCGACGCAAAAAAACTTAAATTATTTGCGGACAGATTTATCGATAAATTGGATGCTGATGTGAAGAAAAATACGAATATTCATATAAACTTTCAGCTAAGTTTTCTAAACAAATCGTTTGATGATGCTTTGAATTACATATCAATGCATGATATACCATATATTTATTTAAAGCCTGTTATAAGATATGACAAGGCAATGTGTCTCTATGAAACTGATAATTACGAGATGTTCCTCAATGAGCATGACAGCTTGAAACATTTTTTAAAAAATAACATTCATTTACCGGAAAGACACAAGAAATCTTTAAATTTTAAGTTTTCCATTATAAAGAGATTATTTAAACTAAGACAGAATTTTGACAGTTATGAATGCATTAAATTAAAAAAAGAAATATCCGGGAACGAAACACTTTCATCCGGTTGGCTTGCAGGGAAATTTGAAGAGATTGAGAAAAACAATAGTCATAAGCTGAAAGTAAAAACTAAATTTTAAAAATCATTTAAGATTTGATCCCGAAACAAATTGTAATCTGACATATGCTTAAAAGCTCATTACTCGAAATCATCAGGACTTTTACAAAAGAGGAACTCAAAAGTTTTGAAGACTTTGTCAGGTCGCCTTACTTTAATAAAAAAGAAAATGTGATTAAATTATTTTTTGAGATAAAGAAATATGCGCCGAATTTTACAGAGGAGAAGCTCAAAAAAGAGAAAGTATGGAAAGCATTATTTCCTAAAGCAAAATACAATTACGGAATTCTTAAAAATATAATTCATGATTTAAATAAACTGGCAGAGAAATTTATACGCTTGGAATGTTCTGAAAAGTATGAAATTAAAACAGAAATTGATCTGCTTGAGCCATTATTCGAGAGGAACATTCTGGATTTACTTTCCAGGAAATTTTCGTCATTTGAAAAAGCATATAGTGAAAATAATTTAAAAGATCTTAATTGTGAAAGTGAGTTTATTTATTATAACCTGAGTAACTTTTATGATTTGAAATCCTGGACTGAATACTCTTATAGGCCGGATGAAAATTACAAAGAGATTCAAAGACTCTCTTCAGTTTATTTCATTTACAGTTTTTTGCTTGGCTGTTTTAAAAGGTTTAATAATTTAAAATCAAAAAACTTAGGCAAACATTTCCCAAATGAAACTGGTTTTACAGATTCTTTTTTTGAAAATTTTTTACATGAAGGAATAGAGTTGCTTATGACTTTCGCTCGAAATTGTTCCACTATAAAAAATACGAACGTCCTGAATTGCTTTTATTTAATGTATAAATCTGTTTCATCAGCGAATAATGTTGAAAATTATTTTAACTTTAAGCATTCGCTCAAAGAATACGGGGATGAGATGTCAAAGTCAGATCTGCTGGGATTGTATTGCTGTCTCAACAATTCCTTAGAAAATTTACAATCTCCGGAAGTAAACCTTGCAGATGAGTTCTGTGATAATTACAAAGCTATGATGTCTAAAGATATTTTTTTAGAACTAAATGGGGTATTAAGGGAATACAGATTTAACAATTTCTTATATTATTCTTGCAATGCAGATTCTTATGAAGATGCATTGAGATTCATAACTGAATATCTCGATAAAATTCCTGAAATTTCTAGATCAAGCTCTTATAATTTTGGAATGGCCTTGGTTCATTTTGCAAAATCAGAATTTAACAAATCATTGGAGTTTATCGCAAAGATAAACCAGAATTATTTCGATATGAAACATCAGTTGAAAAATTTAATACTTATGATATATTATGAACTCAATGATTATGATGCTTTTTTATATTCACTTGATACAAATAAACATTTTATTAACAACAACAAGGCAGTTGATGACAACCGGAAAGAGTCCGGTAATATTTTTTTTAACTTAGTCAGCAAACTGTTTAAGATTAAAGAAAACTATAATGATTATGAATGCAACAAAATTAATCTTGAATTAAGCAGCTCTTTTATCATACAGAGAAAATGGTTAATTGAAAAAATGGAGGAAATAAGATTTAAAGGTAAATGAGAGATGAATGTTAAAAAGCTCATTACTCGAAAGCCTCACATTTCAAAAAACTTTAACATAAAATATCTTCTTAAGACATTCAGATCATGATTTATTATGAGCTTAATTACTACATATCTTTCAACTATTCAGTGGATTCCTACAAACACTTCATAGCAAAAAACAAATCTGTCGAAAGTCACAACAGATCACTCGTCGATCTCTTATGTAATAACATAAACACCTTGTTCAAGCTAAGTCGAGCTAAGCGAAGCATTTGATCTTTTTTAACTTGAAAAGTTCAGGAAAGAAATTGTGGAAAATAAAATAATAAAAAAGTATTGGATCCTTGATAAAATTTCCGAGTTGGAAACACTCAACAAATCCAAGCCCCGGAAAAAAACAATTAAAGCCTTAAATTTTGTACCTCGGGTTACCGGTAATTCATAAGAAACCATTATGCTAAAAAGCTCACTACTCGAAATTCTGCGGACATTCTCAAAAGAAGAATTTATCAGGTTCGGGGACTTTTTAAAATCCCCCTATTTTAATAAAAAGGAAATACCACCAGACTTTTTCAGAAAATTAAAATTTACTATCCGGATTTTTCTGATGAAAATTTACAAAAGGAAAAGGTTTGGATGTCGTTGTTTCCTGGTACAGACTACAATTATGGCATAATGAAGAATCTCATATTTGAGCTAAACAAACTGCTGGAGAGGTTTATTGTTGTGGAAAAAGCAGGACAGGATAAATTAATTGAGACCAAAAATCTTCTTTCTTTTCTCAATGAAAAAAATCTGCCTAAATTATTCATTAAAAAATTTGATCTCATTGAAAGATCTTATGACAACAATTATTTTAATCGGTCCAATTTGGGGATAAAAGAGTATTATAGCTTCTGGCATGACGCCCTGATCCTGAAACACAACGTTTCAATTTACACTAAAAGTGACCATTCATTGTATGACAGTTTTCCCTGAGCTCATTGATGAATTTTCTGATAAACTCATTTAAATTGTACCAGATGCTGATAGTCACAAGCAAAAGTTTTAACATACATTTTCAAAATAATCCCATAGCTCTCTTCCTTAAGCAGATTGACAAGAAATCATTTGAAGACATACTTCAAAACATTAAAAGCATTTCCGGCACAGATCATCTTTATCTGAAAATTTATTATAATATGTACACCATGTTCATTGATAAAAGCGAAGAGAAATATCAGATCTTCAAAGATTCTCTTTATGATAATTTAAAACTGTTTTCTAAGAAGAACTTACAAGATCTGCACTACTGCCTTCTTGTCGGGAATGATTCCGTTATCGATCCTGGAAAAAATATTACTCTCGAAAAGCTTTCAATTTTTGATTCCATGATCAGACTTAATATTCTGACACAGCCTAACGGAGTGTTGGCAGAGCATGTTTTTATGAATTACGTGAACCTGTCGTTCCAGGAATTTGACATAGACAGAATCAACACATTCTCCGGAAAATTTATCGATAAGCTGAATAAAAATATCCGTTCAAATACAAACCTGTTCATAAAAGGTTGAACCTTTTTGTTGAATCCAGGTATGACGAATCGCTTAGCCTGGTCTCACAGATCGACCCGAATTACTTTGTTATGAAACTCTATCTGAGGTTCCACAAAGGAATGTGTCTCAATAAAATTGAAGATTATGATTTGTTTTTAAATGAATAGCGTTCAATTTTTTGTCGTGTACTTAGCAAGTAAAGTTAACTTCCCTTCAATGACTTTTTTTATTGCTTTTAACTTCCGAAATTGTGACAAAATAATTTAATGCAAGATTCAAAGCTGGTCGAGATCCTCAAAACTCTGACTCCTGAAGAGTTTAAAGATCTTGAAAAGTTCGCGGCTTCTCCTTATTTCATTAAAAGCAGAGACCTTACACCTTATATAAGGATACTTAAGCCTTTCTACCCAAAGTTCACTGATAAAAATCTGAACAAAGATTATTTATACTCAAAACTGTACCCCGGGAAAGAACGGTTAGAAAAGAATTCTGCAGCGACCATTAAGACTCTTTCATCAGATCTTATAAAGATGATAAAGGATTTTTTCAAACAGGTCGAATTCAGGAAAGACATCAACCGCGGAAATTACTATCTGGCTGATCAGCTGAGGTCAAGAAAGATCTATAAAGAATTTGAAAAAGAATACAAAGATTCGTTATCGGAACAGGAAAGTTCTGACGGTGGAAGTGTAAGCGATCTGATTGAAAAATATTTTCTCGAGAAAGTTAACAGGGACTGCTCTCTCGACAGGGATAATTTTGAAAGTTCATTCGAAGCAAATCTCTCGATGAGTGAATACTCTGTTGTTATTGCACTGGTAAATGCCTTTAAACATGAGGATGAAAAAAATCTTGCTGATGGGTATACAATAGATGTAAGGAATAATATGATGGAACATCTGTTGAATAACCTGGATTCAGAAAAACTCCTGAACGAAATGAAAGCCGCTGATAATAAATTCTATCCATATCTTAAGATCTTTTATCTGATATACAAAATGAACAAACACAAGGGCGCTATGGAATTTTTCTATGAGCTCAAAGAACTTTTGATAAAACATAAACAGCTCTTCGGGCAGCCCGAACTTTATGTTCTCTGGAATATTATGCTTACATACTGCACTGTTGGTAATAAAGAAAAAAATGACGAACTTAATCTGGAGACATTTGAGATATATAAATACATGCTTGAAAGTAATATCTTTAGAAAATCTGACAATGAAGTTTTTCATGTCGTCCTGTTCAGGAATATCGTATTCAAAGCGTCGAGGTTCGCAGAATATGAATGGCTTGAAAAGTTTATTGATAAGTATTCCGGAGAGCTTCATACCGACCACCGGGATAATATGAAATATTATTCACTTGCTCACCTGTTTTTTGCAAAGAGGCAATTTGACAAGGCACTTGAGTATCTCATAAAGATAAGGTATGACCTGTTCATTTATAAAGTGGATATCAGAATGTTATCGCTTGAGATCTATTACGAACTCAGATATTTTGAACAGACTTATTCCGCTATTGATGCCACTCTTCATTTCCTTAAACATACCAATGAACTCTCAGATTTTATCAAGGAGCATGTTTACAATTTTGTTAAATATCTCAGGGAGCTCTTAAGAATTATTACAAATGAAAAACGCGACACAGCCGAGATCAGATTTCTTGAAAAGAAAATTACCGATGAAAAAGTTATTTCACAGCGTGATTGGCTGCTGAACAAAGCGGCGGAGTTGAAGATGTAAAGTTTGCATAGTTTCAATAAAAAAACCGGAAAGAAATTTCTTCTGTCCGGCAAGATGGAGACATTGATCTATCATTACTTATGATAGCCTGCTGTATCGGTACGTTTGATCGCTGTATCCTTTTTGATTACCATCGTGTCCGGATTTTTTGAACTTTCTTTGGTTGTTTTATCACATGAATATAGAGAGAAACTTAAGAAGATCGCTGTTGTAAGTCGAAGCAATTAAACAACTGACAATTTCTTTTAACTATAAACAAAAATTTATTATTATGGAAGCAGCAATAACAAAAGCAGAACAAGGAAAAACAGTAAACGCGATACCGGTAAAGGCATTTGGTACAGGAGCTGCAACAGAACCTTTACAACAATTAAATATTCAGAGAAGAAAACCATTACCGCACGACGTAGAAATTGAAATATTATATTGTGGTGTTTGTCATTCCGATCTTCATACAGCTAGAAATGAATGGCATGGTACAATCTATCCTTGTGTACCAGGTCATGAAATAGTAGGTAAGATTGTACGCATTGGAGATCATGTTACAAAATTTAAAGCAGGAGATTTTGCTGCGGTAGGTTGTTTGGTAGACAGCTGCCGGGAATGCAGGTATTGTAAAGAGGACCTGGAACAATATTGCAAGGAAGGCAATACCGGAACTTATAATTCACCGGATAAATACCTGGGCACACAAACATATGGAGGGTATTCAGAAAGTATTGTTGTTGATGAAGCCTTTGTTTTGAGTATACCGGAAAACCTCAACCCGGCTGCTACTGCACCATTACTGTGTGCAGGGATTACTACATATTCACCGCTGAAGCATTGGAATATTGGTCCGGGCAAAAAAGTTGGTATTGTTGGTCTTGGTGGTTTGGGGCACATGGCTGTTAAGCTTGCAAAAGCGATGGGTGCGGAAGTTATTGTGTTTACAACTTCCCCTTCTAAAGTTGATGATGCCATACGCCTTGGTGCAGATGATGTAGTACTCTCTCAAGATGATGAGCAAATGAGCCGTTATGCCGGTGAGCTCCATTTTATTCTAGATGCCGTTTCTGCACAGCACGACATCAACCTTTATTTAAACCAGTTACGTGTAGACGGCACACTGGCTTTAGTGGGAGCTCCTGAACATCCGCTTCCGGTTGCTGCTTTTAGTCTAATACCTTTCCGAAGGAGCTTTGCAGGTTCCTCCATCGGAGGTATTGCCGAAACCCAGGAAATGCTGGATTTCTGTGGTAAGCATGACATTGTTGCAGACATTGAAATGATCAACATTCAGCAGATCAATGAAGCGTATGAACGTTTGCTGAAAGGCGATGTGAAGTATCGTTTTGTTATTGACATGGCTTCATTGAAATAGTAATTGGTGCGGCAAAACATTTCGAGGCATCTGCACTTTTAATTAATCGTCGTTACTAAATTCTTATCGTGCGACGGAACAAGTAAAGTTTTAATAGTTGAGCAAGGAAAATATCTGTAAGAATAGTAATAACAATAGTGGCGGAAACCCATCTACTTCCCAAATTACGTACGGGAAGAGATGATAATTAAAATGGTGGAAGTAAGAACTTTATTTATGAAACCTTCCAAACAGACTACCCTCACCAGGAGTCTGTCTCAAAACAAGTTATTATCTTTTACCTCAAAGACTCAAAGGCTCAAAGAATAAAGATTTTGAATTTGTCTTCTTGGAGCCTTTGAGTCTTCGAGGTAAAACTAATGTTTTAAGACAATCTCATCAGGCGGGGGGTTTGGGAAGGAGTGAAAACAAAAGTAGTCGCAGGCTTTAGACAGCGATTAAAATATGGATCAACCTTCAACGGAATATACTATATATAGAATCATAACTTGACCAAATTCCGGATCATGAACTCAACTTATTGCCTGTAGTTTGAGATGAGTTTTTTCCCTTGGATACTTTGTTGATTATTAATCCAACAACAACGGGAACGGCAGCCTGTAAAATTCTTTTAAAAATTGATTTCATCATGATATGTTTTATGTTTAATTTAAATAAAACATTCTTACAGTTTCTGTGCCAAAAGAAAAATCTGTGCCTTCGTGTCTTCGTGGTATTTCGTCCCGCTGAGTCTCCCGCAAGAAAACTCTGACAATTATACTCACACTTTCAGCGGGGATTCAACGGATCACATCCGACGAACCAAAAATATTATCATTAATTTATCGCCGTACGATTGCCGGTACAAAACCCTTCCTTCCCAAGCTGCTCGCCTCGCTATACCTGTATACATAAATAAATTTTCACCGAATTGTTTAGCCTGACCGAATGATATTGCTGATAAAAAGCAGATTAAAGATATGCTTCCCGTAATTTTTCGAATTAGTCAAACTAAACAAATGGTTTGTTAAAATAATCGGTAAAAAATTTGAATTAAGAATAATAGAATTACAAAATTGTATTTTAAATTCATGATCCATATATTTTAGTAATAAATTTTAAACAGCGAATGAAAATAAGATTTTTATTGTTAAAAAACCTGTTGAGGTTTTGAGGTTGTCGCTGACCCTGAAATTTTTCTTGGCGAGTTTTTTATTTTAATTGTTGTCTTCAAAAGTTCGTTAATTGACAATTGAGACTAATGAATTTACTAATGAAATATTTGATTTATTTTGAATCTGTTTCATTATAAAATTTTTCTAAATGACTCTGAATCATTAGGTCGGGGGTTCGAGCCCCTCAGGTCGCACTTCTTTCAATTATCAATTATTAATTCTCAATGTTCAATTGGTTTTCCGTTGAATATTTTCTGTTACTTTGACGCCAAACCCCTTGTTGCCAGAATACCCGGATTGCTTAGTTTTAAAATATGTATTCAAGCTGTAAATCTTCAGCGATTTTTTTCATTTTCCCTGATAAATTATTATTTACATTGTCATTTGTAAGCACAATATCTAAAAAAGCAGCTGATGTCTTTATTACTGATATATAGCAGTTAAGAGCCTCATCTAAATTATTATACTCTGAATGTTTCCAGGGGTAATTCAATTTAGAATACAGATATGCTTCATCTGAAAATTCTCCATGTGTTGCTTTCGGAATGGCAATCAGGATTTTATTGACTGAGGGAAGGCTTTTGTAAAAGTCTGTGCTGATATTAGAAGCTAATTTTTCATGCCCTCTGTATAAGCTTAGAATTGGAAAATTCTTTTTTTCCTTTATGATTCCTTTTTTAGATAATTCTTCCCATTCTTTGAACATGAACGAGCCATCAAGTGCAATCAGTGCTTTTACTCTGTCATCCAGTTGGCTTAGCCATAGCTGCACAATTCCTCCTATGCTAAATCCCATTACCGCAATATTATCTGGATCGGCATTGTTTAATTTAACTGCAGCGTCAAGAGCAAATTTCATATCTTGTACCTGTGTATACAATCTGTCTTCAGTTACTTTAAAATCAAAAATAGTACTGCCTGTTCCCAGCTGGGGAACAGTGATTACGATGTAACCCAGGCTCGCCAGATACTCTGCCATGAATGAATTATCAGGAGATCTGGAAAACCATCCGCAGCAATATAATACAACAGGAAATTTTCCATCCATTTCTTTTGCATTAAAGGTCGCATTCGTTTCTAAGTTGAAAAGGCTATCAATGATTGTTTTGTTTTTATCAAACATGCCGTTATAAGACCACATGTCATAAGTGTTCATTACTTCATTCAGTTTTTCAAAATACTTATCCGGAGCTTCCGGGTTAATGTAATTCTCAAATTTCATAAAATCGGTTTGCCCTTTTTCAGCCGGATACCAGATTGTTAATCTGATGGGCCGGTACAATGTTTTGGGTTTGTCAAGCGAGTCAAAAGGAGAGGGTTGCCAATCTCTGGTTTCGTCCAACTGGTATAGATACTTAAATCCAACATTATATTTCCCAAATTCCAATTCTGCATTTTGTGAATAACAATTAAGAACGGGGATAAAAATAAAGGTCAATAACAGAGAGGAGGTTTTTAAAAATATATTTTTCATGATTTAAAATTAGGAATTATTGGACTGCAGCATTATGCCATTCATCAAAAGTTTTTTTGTGATATAGCAGTACCTTGGAATTAGAAATAGCTTACGATTGATACAACAAACGGTTACATCATTTTTTTTTGCAATTTCAGCGGCTTTACATTGCGGATTGTTTGTTATGAGCGGGAAATATTTGTGTTCATATAACCGGTTTTCATAGAGATGAGAATGGCATTAAAATTTGTCCCGGATCCCGAAGCAAAAAACACCCAAATATTCAGTTAACTTTTAAGAACACAAATCAATTAAATTTATTTTTCTGTTTCACATCCGTTAATTCGTTTTAGTGACTTTAGCCATTGCTCTTACAGGAAATGTTCCAACACCTTTGAATTTCGGTGGAACTGCACTTAATGTAAAACCTTCTTTTGGCAACAAATACAAATTGCAAAGATGTTCTACAATTAAAATTTCTGCTCCTAAAAGTGTCGTATGAACAGGTCTGGATCTGCCTGATGTACTGTCTATATTATGAGAGTCAATTCCTACTAATTTAACACCGTTATCTCTCAAATATTCAGCAGCATCTTTTGTCAGGTAAGGATGATTTTCAAAATAATTTTCAGTATTCCAATGTCTGTCCCAACCGGTATGGATTAAAACTGCCCGGTTTCTGATCTCATAGTTCTTCAAATGCTCTTCGGATATTTCTAACGTTTCAGTAAAAGGAACGCTGATCACAATTGCATCAAGGTCAACAAAACATTCCAATCCCACCTCTGAAAGGTCTTTACCGTTTTCAAATCTGTGAAAAGGGCAATCAATGTAAGTTCCTGTATTTGAAACCATTTCAATTTTGCCAATTTGAAATTCAGTTCCTTCATCATAAAACTTTT
>JBDTLQ010000010.1:0-18635 GCA_039934715.1 Ignavibacteria bacterium
TTTTTTCAGTTTGCCTGACTTGTCAAAGATAAATGTTCCGGGAATTCCCCCGTTCCACTCCTTGTCCATATAATTAATAAGATCTTCATCTTTAGCAAAGCCATTATAATAAGTAGTAAAATCCACATTCATTTTCGTAAGAAATTTCTTTGTCTGTGAAGCAAGATCATCTCCAAAGTCCAGCGAGATGAATATAAGCTTAAAGTCTTTATCCTTTAGCTCGCTGTTTAATTTCATAATGTCCGGAAACTCTTCAACACATGGCTTGCACCATGAAGCCCAGTAATTGAATAAAATTACTTTCCCGGTATTAGCACTCTTCAGGCTGTCAAGGACTTTTTCATTCGCCGGAAGAAGTTCCTGTGAAAAGGAGTTTTTGGATAAAACAAGTATTGAAAATACAAAAATAAAAATAAAGATCCTTTTGAACATTGATCGTTTCAATTGTAATTAAAGAATAAAATCAGGATTAAATTTACCTCTTAATAGTGCAGCCGAAAGCTTTTGTTTCCTTCAGGGCGATCTCTTTTCCTGCAAGAAAATCGTTCAAAGCATTCTGAAGATCATTTGAGGTGACCTTATCAGCTTCCTTATTATCATCGATCCTGCCATGATAGATAAGTGTCATTGTTTTGTTGTCAACTACAAAAACTTCGGGAGTTCTTTCAGCGCTAAGCTGATCAGCCACTACATTGTTAACATCTTTCAGCACAGGGAAGCCATACTTTTTTTCTGTTGCATGCGTCATTACATTCTCGGTGGGTTCCGTATTGTTTGAGTTTACACCCCAGAAAGCAATGCCTTTGCCGCCGAACTCATTAACCAGATTATTGAGTCTGTCAGTATAAGGCTGAACGAACGGACATTCGGTTGACATGAAAACTATTACTGTCGCGTTAGCACCTGAATTGCTCAGTGTATAAGTTGCACCATCATAATTGTTAATTGTAAAATCTGATACTTTGTCGCCGACTATTAACTTTTCGGAATTGTCTGCTGCATTGACCGCGAAAGAGAATGTGAAAAGAAAGAGAATGGAGAATAGAATTTTGCTTAACATTTTTTGTGCTCCTTATTTTTTATGGTTAGTAATTATGATTTAGATTAAGAAATGAAGTTTTGCTGTATAAAGTTTCTTAACTTGGTATACAACATTGTCATTTACAACATTATAAGATATTCAATTAGTATTGTTTCATCACACACGTATGTAAACGAAAAAAGAATTGAGCGCCCGCTTCGCATAGCGAATGCGAGGCGAAGCACCAGCCAGCCTCGGGAAGGGATGACAAAAATTTAATTGATTATCACCGATCTTTGCGATTTTTAAAATACACATTTTAATTTAAAATATATCACTTTATTTGTTAAATATAATTTTTTTGAAAATCGAAATGAATCAGCGTAAAATCAGTTCCTTCCGTGTCATCCGCCCGCCTTGCTGCGAGGCAGGCGTTCAATCAAAAATGACGTGTACTTAATTCATACACTGCAATGACACTGTCAATCCGCACTAAAGTTTTGAAAATAAATCCAAACTTCTATGTTTCAATTTAAAAATACATAATTTAAATTGCACTTAAATTTTTTCCCCTAATATCTCTTTAATTTTTTTTAATGCAGATCATAGACTGGGTTATTATCCTTCTCTACTTTGTCATTTCCCTCGCAATAGGCCTGTATTACTCAAAAAGAGCAAGCGGTTCAACTGAAAATTTCTTTTTATCAGGAAGAAAGCTCAGCTGGTGGCTCGCCGGTATCTCAATGGTCGCGACAACTTTTGCGGCGGATACTCCTCTTGCTGTGACCGAGCTTGTCGGACAGAACGGTATAGCTGGTAACTGGCTCTGGTGGAACATGCTTATCGGCGGAATGCTGACTGTATTTTTCTTTTCAAGATTATGGCGCAGAGCAGAGATACTTACCGATGTAGAATTTATTGAATTCAGATATTCAGGAAAACCCGCTGCAGTGCTCAGAGGATTCAAAGCGCTCTACATGGGAATATTCATGAACACCATTATAATGGGCTGGGTGAATCTTGCAATGATAAAGATCCTTATCGGGATGTTCCCTGAATATGTTAACCCGTCAAACGCAATATATTATGTAGGAGGTTGTATCCTTCTTACCGCTTTCTATTCAGCTTTATCCGGGCTATGGGGAGTCGCGGTGACGGATGCTTTTCAGTTCATACTTGCAATGGTTGGATGCATAATATTGGCGGTCATTGTGGTCAATCTTCCTCAGGTAGGAGGCATTAGCGGTTTGCAGGAAAAACTTCCTGACTGGGCAATGAGATTTACACCCGACATAACTTCTGAAGCAACACCATCATCGGTCGGTGGAATATTCGCGTTAAGTATTTCATCCTTTCTCGCGTTCATCGCGATCCAATGGTGGGCATCTTGGTATCCAGGAGCGGAACCCGGGGGCGGAGGTTATGTAGCGCAAAGAATGATGAGCGCAAAGGACGAAAAGAATTCTTTTTTCGCTACTTTATTTTTTCAGATAGCGCATTACTGCATCAGGCCATGGCCATGGATAATTGTAGGTCTGTGCTCGATTGTAATTTATCCCGACCTGTCTCACGATGATAAGGGACTTGGATTTGTGAAAGCGATGAACGACTTTTTACCGCCAGGTCTGAAAGGACTTTTACTCGCGGCATTTCTCGCGGCTTACATGTCAACTATAGCAACTCATCTTAACTGGGGCACATCATATTTCATTAATGATTTTTACAGAAGATTCCTTGTAAAGAATAAGAGCGAAAAATATTATGTAACAATTTCACGCGTCATGACAATTGTTTTAATGTTCCTTTCAATAATAGTTACTACACAAATGACAACTATCTCCGGCGTGTGGAGTTTTGTAATTGAATGCGGAGCGGGATTGGGACTGGTACTTATATTAAGGTGGTTCTGGTGGAGAGTAAATGCAATCAGCGAAATAGTCGCGACGATAGTACCTTTCATAGTTTATGGCGTACTATACTTTGGGAAGTTTGATGTTAAATTTCCTAATACACTGTATATCATCGTTCCCATAACAACCATAGCTTGGCTTATAACTGCTTTCATTACAAAGCCAACTGAAGAAAGCAAGCTCGAGTCATTTTATACACGGGTTCATCCCGGCGGAATAGGGTGGAGAAGTATGTCAAAGAAGTTATCAAACATTAAATCGGATTCGGGTTATTATTTATTGTTCATTAACTGGGGAGCCGGGATAGTGATGGTGTATGCATTTCTGTTTGGAACGGGGAAAATAATTTTTGGACAATACATGAGCGGACTGATCTTTATTGCTGTTGGTATTGCTGCAGGGTTGCTGATCAGAAGAAATTTCAACAAGATCGGCTGGGATGTTTTAAAATAATTTTATAAAATATTTTTTTACAAATGTTAAAACCAGGAGACAAAGCACCGGATTTCAATTTAGTAAGTGATGAAGGAAAAAATATTTCCCTTAAAGACCTGAAAGGAAAAAAGGTCATACTTTACTTTTATCCAAAGGATGACACTTCCGGATGTACAGCAGAAGCGTGCAGCTTCAGGGATAACATCAAGGCGATCGAAAAGGAAAATACAATCGTGATCGGAGTTAGCAAAGATAACACAAAGTCGCATCTGAAGTTTAAGGAGAAGTATGATCTGCCGTTCACATTACTTTCTGATGAAAATCTTGAAATGCTGAAGAAGTATGATGTGTGGAAGGAAAAAAGTATGTACGGGAAAAAATACATGGGAATAGAAAGGACGACATTTATAATTGATGAAAAAGGAATTATTAAAGATATCTTTAATAAGGTAAAAGTTGACGGGCATACGCAAGAAATATTGCAAAAACTCTGAAGGATAATTCTAATTAATTAATTAATTTAAATTTTTCAAAAATGAATAAATACGTTATTGAATTGATCGGCACTTTTTTCCTTGTACTTACAATAGGACTGTCATCAAACCCAATTGCAATTGGTTTTGTATTAGCTGCAATGGTTTATATGGGCGCGCATATTTCCGGCGCAAATTACAATCCTGCCGTAAGTCTTGGAATATTTATGAGGAAAAAACTTTCAGCGAAGGACCTGATCATTTACTGGATATTTCAGATCATAGGAGCTATACTTGCTGCACTAGTCTGCAAAGAGCTGATGGGAAAAACTTTCGCGCCTGCACCGGCAGACGGAACAAGTTTTATAAACGCGCTGCTTGTTGAGTTTTTATTTACCTTTGCTCTGGTTTCGGTGGTTCTGAATGTTGCTACAACAAGGAAGAGAGACGGTAATTCATATTTCGGTCTGGCGATCGGAGTAACCGTGATGGCAGGTGCATTCTCAGTGGGTTCTATCTCAGGAGGAGCATTCAATCCGGCAGTCGCTATTGGCCCGATACTTGTAGATACCATCAACGGCGGTTCATCAATGAAAAATATTCTGATATATCTTATCGGACCTTTCCTGGGAGGAGCAGTAGCATCAATAGTATTTAAGTTTACAAATCCTGAGGAGTATCAGGAACAAAGTCTGACATTCCATGAATAAATTACAAATTACAAATTACGAATTTCAAATACTTTACTTTTAGCCCGATTGACCATTGACGATTGAACATTGACGATTGACCATTGACGATTGACCATTGACGATTGACCACTGACGATTGACCATTTACGACTGACCATTGACGATTGACCATTGACCATTGACGATTGACCATTGACGATTGACGATTGAAGTTTAACCATTAACCAATTTTATAAAAAACTTTGTCCGATAACATTGAAATAGAAGAAGTCGATTCGGAATCAGGTAAAACCAAATTCATAGAATTTCCATATAAGCTTTATGAAAATGAAAAGAACTGGGTGGAGCCTTTAAGATTTGATGTAAAGAATAATCTTAACGAAAAGAAGAATCCGTTTTACAAGCATTCCAAAATCAAATTATGGCTGGCAAGAAAGAACGGCGGGATCGTTGGTCGCATTGCGGGTATAATTAATGATAATCATAATAAATTTTATAAAGATAAGGTTGGATTTTTCGGATTCTTTGAATGCATAAACGATGTAAATGCTTCAAAGATTTTATTTGATAAGACTGCTGAGTTTTTAAAGGAGAATGGTATGGATACTTTGCGCGGTCCTGTGAGCCCCTCTACCAATGACGAGTGCGGTCTGCTTGTGGATGGTTTTGATTCTCCGCCGGTAATGCTGATGCCGTATAATCCGAAATACTACATTCATCTCATCGAAAGTTATGGTTTTGAAAAAGCAAAAGATCTCTATGCTCTATGGATAAGCAAGGAGGTGGCTAAGGATGAAAAGATGATGAGTAAGCTTGACAGGATTAGTGACATGATACAGAAGAAAGAAAATCTTACGATACGGAAGGTGAACATGAAGGATTTCAAAAATGAAGTTCAGAAGGTGCGGGAGGTTTATAATAATGCATGGGAAGAGAACTGGGGATTTGTTCCGATGACCGAAGATGAATTCAATTTCATCGCGGCGAATCTGAAGCTTGCTGTGGATCGTGATTATGTGGAGTTTGCAGAGATAGACGGAAAGCCTGTAGGTTTCTCGCTTGCATTGCCGGATATCAACCAGGCGATCAAGGGATTGAACGGAAAATTGTTTCCATTCGGGATACTTAAATTTTTATCAAACAAAAAAAAGATCAATCAGCTGCGTGTAATAATAATGGGTGTGAAAAAGGAGTATCATAAAAAAGGGATCGACGCGATATTTTACAGGGACATCATTCGTGCCGGCAATTCTAAAGGTGTGCGCGGAGCCGAGATCTCCTGGGTGCTCGAAGATAATCATGCAATGATGCAGACAGCTGAAAAACTCGGTGCAAAGGTTTATAAGACCTATAGGATATATGATAAAAGATTGTATTGAGTGAAGCTATTTGAGAAAATAATTTACAAATAAAAAAAGTGCCCGGCAAATATTATGAAAATCACTTTTAGAATTTATCAAAAAAGTTTTTCATGCTGCCTTATTTCAAAACAGTCATCTTTTTTACCTCAAAAAAACTACCGGCTTCGAGTTTATAAAAATAGATCCCGCTTGAAAGACCCGAGGCGTCAAAATTCTTTTCATATGTCCCGGCAATCAGCGTTTCATTAAAGCAAAATTATTCTAACCCGTTTAATCCCTCTAAAAAAGAAGTTATAAACTGCTCAGTGGGAAATGATGGTGCTACAATTATCAATCCTGTTTTATTCTGAAGCGAAAGGATTCCAGTATTTATTTTTTTCTTATAGTGTATATCAAGATTCTCAAACGGAATATTGTAAAGGTGATTTTCCTGTAAACGCCTGAGCGTATTGAGATCCGGTTTAGGATCGCCTTTGAAATTAATTCTTTCCAGATATTTATTAACGTTCATGCTTCCGTGGTGATTTAACCTACATAAATATTTCACACGATAGAAATATTCGATTGCAAATTTAGCCCTGCGTTGAGTGAATCATTAATTAACTTTTAATAGTAGCTAATAATGTATAAATTCAATCAGGTATTTGATTAGTTCAACCCCAAAAAAATTAAGAACAAATTATTGATTAAGAATAGCTTTCTGTCAAAGCCGGTTTATTTTGTAATAATTATCGTAACATTAATCTCTTACCAGACAATCACCGACCGATCCATTTTTCCAAATGTTCCAAAAAGAATTGAGCTGCAGAACTCCATACTCTCCGGACAGATCGAGGCACCTTATCAGTACAGAGTCATGGAACCGGTGCTGGGGTATTCAGTTCAGTATGCCTTATCATTCTTTGTAAAAAATCCTCTGAAGATCCATACGCTTTCTTATCAGATCATAATTTTTCTAGTATTCTTTGGAATATATTCACTTTTCTATTCCTATCTCCGGATTTTCTTTGATGATGTAGCCTGTATGGTCGGGATATTAATCTTAGCCGTACTTATCCCTCTGGGAATAACCAGTATATGGGAGGACGGGGATTACTATACCTTGTTATTCTTTTTAATAGGCATGATCTGTATCTTCAGGTCGAAAGACCAGTTTCTTCCGCTGATCATATTTATAGGTGTGTATAACAGGAATCAGATCGTTTATTTATTAGTCTTTTATGGGATTTACCTGTATGAGCAGAAGGAGTTGTTTACTAAAAGAAGTATTATGATATTTATACTAAGCATAATTGCCTTTGCTGTAGGCACATATTCTTTGAGATTATACTTTGGATTCAAGGAAAGTCCGTACAAAATAAGCCACGAGATCAGAACCAATCTTGATTATTGGTTCCAGATCCTGACAGTGTGGTCGGAACAGGTGATCATTTTTATAATTCTCTCCATTGCAGCGTATAAAAGAAGTCCGCTCTTTTTCAGATTATCTTTTATAAGTCTTATAGCTTATGTCATATTATTTTTCTTCAACAGCATACTGAGCCAGCTGGCAAAATTCCTGCCTGCGTATCTTGTAATGATCCCGATGTCATTGGAAATATTAACTAATCAAAAGATGAAAGACTATAATAAGACAGCCAACAGGTAGAATTGTCAACATGTTGTAATTTATACGAGTTATGAGCCTTGGCTAAATGAAATCTACAAGGCTATTTTAAAAAATGTTTGCCAAAATTTATCAGACATTGGGTTGTAACTTAGGTATGAAATGGGTATCTTTGCGGACAAAAAAGTTTAGGTTTTAATTAGAAAAATACTGTTCTTTAAAATATTTCTAAGATTAAGTTTGCACTCATCCTATAGTGCTAAAGATTGTTTTAAGATAACATCTTAAGGCATTTTCGAAAACATAAATAGGAGAAGTAAAATTGAGAAAAAGTAAAATTATTGCGATCGTATTATTCGCATTAGTTTTAACAAACTTAATCAGTTGGAAGCAAAATGCTGATTTATTTGCAAAAAATCGGGAAATTGATCCGGAGTTTGTTCAGGAAGGTGTGGCTTCGTGGTATGGCCCAGGATTTCAAGGTCGAAAGACCGCTAATGGAGAGCGGTTTAACACTTATGAAATGACGGCAGCTCACAAAACCTTACCTTTTAACACATTAGTTAAAGTAACTAATCTAAATAACGGCGTCTCTACTGTTGTGAGAATCAACGATAGAGGACCATACATCAGAGGAAGAATAATTGACCTCTCAAATGCCGCTAAAAATGAAATTCAAATGGGTGGCCTTGCTCAGGTAAAGATCGAGGTATATGATCCTGAAGAAGAAATTTCCGAAACTGAAAGTGCAGAAGAAGAAAGTCTGTCACCGGTAAGTCTGTTTGAAGAAGAATTCCCTGCGGCATCTAAAATATTTGTCGAATGGCAGAAGGACTCTGCAAATGATGGTGATATAACCGATAGCGAATTGAATCAGCTCTTTAACAACTCGAAGATCAAGATCAAGGTTTTGACTACGAATGTTGAAGATGCAAATGCAAAAATATACGAGGAGATCTCTCAGAACAGCAGTTTCAATTATTTTGATGTGACAAGTAAGGTAAAGTTCCTTACGGGTTACTCGATTGAAGTTGCAAATTTTGCCGAGAAATCTAAAGCATCCGAACTGATTGAGAAACTCGAGTCAGAAAATTTCAATAATATCTTTCTTGAAGAGATTATAAACAGCAAGAGCACCAGCTACAAAGTTTTTGCCGGAAATTACAAGACTCCAAAAGATACGAAAGAAGACATGGTTAAACTGCTAGATATGGATTATAATCAAAAAGTAAAAATTGTCAAGATAGGAAAATAATTTAAGAAAAAAATTAAAGCCGTCGTGAGAGATCATGACGGCTTTTTTGTTTGGTGATATAGTCGAGTAAGTAGAGTAAGTAGAGTTAGTTAAGTTAGTTAAGTGAGTTAAGTGAGTTAAGTGAGTTAAGTGAGTTAAGTGAGTTAAGTGAATTAGCGAGTTGAGATAAGTGAAGTACTTCATATAAATCTAAAATCCCAAATCCAAAATCTAAAATCCCAAATCCAAAATCTAAAATCCCAAATCTAAAATCCCAAATCTCCCATCCACTACCTATAGTTCGTAAACTGGAACGCGAACTCAAGCTCTGAATCCTTTAAAAGCTTCATTACGCTTTGCAGGTCATCCTTATCTTTACCTGTAACCCGAACCTGTTCATCCTGTATCGTCGCCTGTACTTTAAGCTTGCTGTCCTTTATCATTTTCACAATCTTCTTCGCGTCCTCCTTTTCAATTCCCTGCTGAAGCTTGATCTCCTGACGCACAGCGCTGCCTGTTGCGGGTACAACGCTTCCGTACTTTAATGCCTTTATGGAAATACCCCTCTTTATCATTTTATTCTGAAGAATATCGACCACTGATTTCAATTTGAACTCGTCATCTGAAAATACATTAATGGTATTTTCTTTTTTGTTTAATGTGATCTCACTTTTGCTGCCTTTGAAATCATATCTTTGCTGGATCTCTTTTGTTGCCTGGTTAATTGCATTATCAACTTCCTGTGAGTCAACTTCTGATACTATATCGAATGAGAATTGATTGGACATAATTTTATTAATTTGTTTTTAGGTTTTGCTTAAAATAGTTATTTGGTCACAATTTATAAACAGCATTCCTAGGTTTGAATTCTTTCCCAATATTATAAACCATCTGTAAGCATTTCAGCTTTTGTCAGTCTTCTATTTTTTATCGGAAAATATGCTTATGCGAAGTTTTAATTTAAATAATTTCGGAAATAATGGAGTGGCAAATAATACTTTTTGTGAGTGAAAAAAACAGTTCTAATCTCTATAAGCAAAGTGAAATTGATGTTTTGGCGTAGGAAGTACTTTCAAATTTTGAGGAAATCTGAAATATTTTTCTTTTGAATGCTTACATTTTAGAAATATATTTGTATCAAAAGTAAGAGACATAAAAATAAACAATTAAATTCTTAATCATAATTAATTAAACTAAACAATAAAGGAGAACAAAAAATGAAAGCGAAATACATTTACATCCTGATCAGTTTTTTCATGTTGTTGAATTTAAACCAGGCATATTCAACAGCCATTTACAGATATGGTCCATGGGCAAATAAAAATGATTTTGGGAATGATGTAATTGTCGATAACTCCGGTAACACATATGTTACAGGAAGATATCATAGTGGTCTGGGTGTGTTCAGCTTTGGAGAAATTATTACATTAAAGTACCCTCCTGGCGCTGTCACCGGTGATACTTGGGAATGGGCAAGAGTATATAAGGGTGATGGATTTCATCAGGACAGTTCCGAAGGTAAGAAAATTACTCTCGATAACTTAGGAAATGTTTATGTAACCGGTACATATGACGGATTCAGACAATTAGTTACAATTAAGTATGATCCTGCAGGAAATGAAGAATGGAGCTCTTCAATTACAGCGTCCGCCTTAGGTCTGGAAGCAATACCTAAAGCCATTGAAGTCGATAATGTAAACGGCTATGTGTATGTTGCGGGAAATATCGAATTGACCGGTGGTCTTAGAAAATATATTACGATCCGTTATCCTTTGATAAATCCTTCCGGTATAAATACTTTTCATATTCATACCTCAGGAATCAACACTAATGATGTTGCAGGTTTAGTTCTTGACGAAGCCGGAAATATTTATGTGACAGGTTCAGTTTATAATGGCTCAAATTATGATTTCGTAACTTTAAAATATACCGGAACAGCATTTCCAGCCGCACCCACAGTTTGGACTTATAATTCCGGTAATTCCGACTTTGCCTCATCAATAGCAATCGACAAAGTAAATAATTACATTTATGTAGTTGGCTCCAGCTATAGTGCCGCTACAAATTATGATTACACAGTTGTGAGATATACAGCAAGTGGCTTAAGCACTATTTCCTCATACAATAATACCACTTACAACGGATCTGATAAAGCAGTTTCTGTATTAGTAAGTCCGTATGATCAAAGTGTGTTTGTCACAGGCGAAAGTTATAACGGAACGACACAAAGACAAAATATTGTAACCCTGAAATATACTTTATTTGGAGTGGGATCCTGGCCTGCAATTAATATAACAAGAAAATGGGGAAGAAGCCCTTATATAATCTGTTTCGGATGTACACCAATCTTCGGAAATGATATTCCTACCGGTATGACATTAACGAATAATGGCAGCATCTACATAACCGGATATTCCGAAAATTACGATAATTTTTTTGAGTTTGATTATGTGACGTTAAAATATGATGTCAACTTAAGATATAAATGTAATAGCATTTATGATGCGATACCCGGTGCAGGATTTTCTTATGATGTTTCAAATGCCATAGCTCCATCCATATCAGGTGGTGCTGCTGTTACAGGGGGGAGTGCAAGCGTTCCTTTTGGAATCGATATTGCAACAATTAAATACAGCGGCAATTGTGTCAGAGTTGGAGCTTGGTATTTTTATAACTACACTTTAAGTGATGTCTCATCTTCTACGACAACAAGTTCCTTAATTGATACGGCAACTATAGAAATAAGAAGTTCTGTATCTCCTTACAATGTAATAAAATCTTATACTAATGGAATTATGAATGAGGGAGTATCTAACGGCGAATTCTGTTCTGAAGATCTTGATACTTCACAAAGTTATTATTTGGTAATTAAACACAGAAATTCAATAGAAACCTGGAGCGCTAATCCTGTTCAAATCACTGGTGACAGTTTATTTTATAGTTTTTCAACTAATCAGTCGCAGGCATATGGGAATAATTTATATTTTGACGGCACCCGGTGGTTAATTTATAGAGGGGACTGCAATCAGGACGGAGTTGTTAACTTGGCAGATGTTTTACAGGTATACAATGCCGCTACAAATTTTGTAAACGGCTATACTGTTACTGATGTTAATGATGACCAAACTGTAAATTTAACTGATATAATAATTACCTCTAATAATAATACAAAATTTGTAACCGTTAAAAGACCTCTTTAATACAAACACATTGTTTTACATATATCTTGATTAATAATATTGTTTAAAAATCCAGATACAAAAGTAAGTAAACTAATGACAAGGTCAGTTTGCAGAAATGCTGACTGACCTTTGTCATATGCCTTGAGATTAACTTCCAAAAATTTTTGAGTTCCATCAGCCGTCATCTGCCGCCTTGCCGCGAGGCAGGCGTTCCAATTAAAAAATATCGTGTACAAAGCCTGAATTTATAAACAGCATTCATAGGTTTGAATTAAAACTGAAAATTATTATTTTAAAATAAAATAATTATATTAATTCCATGAAAAGATATGTCTTCTTATCTCTTGTTGTTGTGACATGTGTTATATTTTTTTGTGATGACTGCAGATCAGAAACTAATTTTGTCAAAGACATCGCTTTGATAAAGGATGATCTTTCGGGAACAACTGAGTTGATAAAAAATCATCTCAATGATCTCGGATACACATCGGATATACTAAACTCGCAGTATGTCTCGCAGGAGATCCTTGTTCAGTACCGGCTGACAATCTTATGCACCGGCAGCAATCAATATGCATGCGTTAGCAATGAAGAACGTCAAGCGCTCCAGTCTTATATAATTGTATCTCACGGTAAACTGATCATTGAAGGCGGTCACTTAGGATACATTTCCGCGGTGTTTCCCTTTTATCTTGCTTTCCGGACTAAGGTAATTAAAATAGACAGCTGGAATGCCGACAACGGCGGCGATCTTGTAATGGGAGAAAGTAATTCCCAGTACAATCTTTCAAATATTCCCAACAAGCTTCCGGCTACGATCAAACTTAATTTCTCAAACAATTTTGATCAGGATGTCTGTACTCCTGATAAGTCGTCAAAGATCTTTTACAGCACTTCTCTTTACGATGATAAAGCCGGCATACTGGTTTCTCCTAATGCTGAATACCCGCAGATCATAAATTATTTTGTTAACCTTGCATCGATCGCGAATCAGTCTGAAGCAAAGGACCTTCTGGAAAACTCGATTTATAATCTAATAGGAGAACCTCTTGGCATTGGTAATACAAATCAAAATGTCCCGGATGATTACATGCTCGAACAAAATTATCCGAATCCATTCAACCCATCAACTAATATTATTTTTGCGCTGCCGAGATCCGGACAAGTTTCTTTAAAAGTATATGATGCACTTGGACGGGTGGCTGCAGTTATTACCGAAGGTTTCAGAAGTGCCGGTATCCATGAAGTATTCTTTGATGCTTCTTCACTGTCTTCAGGGATTTATTCTTATATTCTTGTTGCCGGCTCGCAGACGATCACAAAAAAAATGATCCTCATCAAATGAAAGTTCTTAATCACTAATGTTCATTAATCTAAATCTTAATTTTATAAAAAAATACAACTATGAAACTCATTTTATTTTTTTTGTTAACCATTTTCCTGATGTCATTCAACCCTACTGAAGATGCCAACGAACAATTAACACAACTGTTTAAAAAATATGATGAGTACAATTACCTTACTTATCCTGAAGGCGCGACCTATAACGGTGATCACAGGTATGATGATAAGCTGTCAGATAATTCGGAAGCCGGAGTCATCGAGGGCTATAATTCTACTAGAGAGTTTCTTAGCGAACTTTCGGCGATTGACTATTCCGCACTGAGCTATGACAATAAATTAAATTACGATCTTTTCAAGTCAACACTGGAAGAATATCTTGCCGGTGAGAAGTTTGATTACTATCTGATGCCGATGGGACAGCAGTCGGGGATCCATATACAATTTCCACAGCTGATATATGTGCAGCCTGTTACAACTTATGAAGAATATCAGAAATATTTTAAGCGCCTGAGAGGATTCGGATTGCAGGTGGACAATGATATTTCCAGTATGAGAAAAGGGATGTCGAAGGGAATTGTACCGCCGAAGTTTATTATGGAGCAAACACTTCCGCAGATGGAAAAGGTAATGAATGTCGTGCCTGAAGAATCCATTTTTTATTCCACACTGGGTTTTGATAATAAACTTTCAGCAGAAGAAAAAGAACTTGTATCAAAAGAGCTTAAAGAAATTATTGTAAGTGAGATCAATCCCGGATACAAACGGCTATATGATTTTGTCAAAGATGAATATCTTCCTGCGTGCAGAACAGATGCAGGGGTTTGGTCAATGCCTGACGGCCAGGAAAGATATAAGTTCGCGATAAAGAGTTTCACGACACTTGATTATACAGCAGACGAAATTCACAAGCTCGGACTTGATGAAGTTGACAGGATCCTTGCAAAGATGGAGGAAGTAAAAGACAAGATTGGCTTTAAAGGTACACTCGATGAATTCAATACTTACATTAAGACCGATCCGAAGTTTTATTATACTGATAAGGAAGATCTTTTAAATGGCTTCAGGGATATTCTTAAGAAGGTTGATACTAAACTTCCTTCATTGTTTGGAAAACTGCCGGATGCAAAATATGATCTGAGGGAAATGGAAGAATTCAGAGCGCCATCCGCACCTGCTGCTTATTATTATTCGGCTCCGGATGACAGATCAAGGCCCGGATACTTTTATGTCAATACTTACAACCTTGCCGCCCGTCCGAAATATACAATGACCTCGCTTGCAATGCATGAAGCAGTTCCGGGACACCATTTGCAAATATCGATAGCACAGGAATTAAAGAATCTGCCGAAGTTCAGAAGAGACATGGGTGTGACATCATTCGTGGAAGGCTGGGGCTTGTATTCCGAAAGTCTAGGATATGAAAGCGGTATGTATGATGATCTCTATCAAATGTACGGAGCACTGACATTTGAGATATGGCGTGCATGCAGGCTCGTAGTGGATACGGGAATTCATGACGAGAAATGGACGAGAGAACAGGCTTATGAATTTATGAGAAAGTATACTCCGACCTCTGATCAGGATATTCAATCTGAGATCGACAGGTACATCTCATGGCCGGGACAAGCGCTGGCTTATAAGATCGGCGAACTTAAAATAAAAGAGCTCAGAAAAAAAGCCGAAACAACTCTCGGAGATAAATTTGACATTAAGAAATTTCATGACGCAGTTTTAGAGAACGGTGCCATCCCGCTTCCTTTGCTTGAGAAGAAAGTTAACGAATGGATAGCAACTCAGATTAATTGAGTATCGAGTATTAAGTATTGAGTTATGAGTATGGAGTATCGAGTATTAAGTATATCGTTTGACGTTTGACGTCTGACATTTGACGTTTGACATTTGACGTAACATCATAGCAATCATTCATTCATTTAATCATAGTCTAATTTGAAAATTTACACAACTGTATTTTTATTCTTGTTTGTCTTATTTGTAAGCAATTCATATTCACAGTACAACAGTCCGGAAAGTGTAACATACGATTCAACAGGCAAAAGATATCTCATATCCAATACAAGTTCTTCTAAAATCGTGCAGCGCGATCTTGCCGGAAATGTAACTGACTTTGTAACCGTAGGCGGCAGCATTCACGGAGTTACAGTTCATAATAATAAAGTATTTGTCTGTAATGGTACCAGAGTGAGAGGATATGATCTTACAACTGCAGTCGAAGTTTTCAATGTACTCCTGACGGGTTCATCTTTTCTCAATGATCTCGCGATCGATAATTCAGGGATTGCTTATGTCACTGATTTCACCGCAAAGAGGATCTACAAATTAAATACAAATACTTCAGACTTCTGGATCTACATTGCCAACACAACAAATACTCCAAACGGGATTTACATCGATACTCCGAGAAACCGGCTTCTTATTTGCTGCTGGGGAGCGAGCGCTCCTGTTAAAGGTGTTAACTTATCTGATTCATCGATCACTAATCTTATTACAACCCCTTATTCTAATTGCGACGGGATAAGTGTTGACAGATTTAATTATGTATATTTTTCTACATGGGGAATTCAGTCCATTGTCAGGTATGATATAAATTTTTCCGGAGAACCACTGGTCATTGCAAGCAGTCTGAGCAATCCTGCGGACATTTACATAAATAACATTGCGCCGTTCGAAGATACACTTGCGATCCCTAACGCCGGTAACAGCACAGTAACTTTTATCAGGCTCATGTACCCGACAGGAATAAATAAAATAAATAATACTGTACCGGGTTCATTCGAACTTTCACAAAATTATCCTAACCCGTTCAATCCGGTGACTAAGATCAGATTCGATATAACGTCAGATGTCAAACGTCAAATGTCAGACGTAAGGCTAAGTGTTTATGATGCATTGGGAAAAGAAATCACAACATTAGTTAATGAAAAGATTTCGGCCGGGAGTTATGAAGTTGAATTCAACGGTAATAATTTGCCGAGCGGTGTATATTTTTACAAGATAATGTCTGGCAGCTTTATAGAAGTAAAAAAGATGACCCTGTTAAAATAAGCGAAGCACTAACAATGCCTCTGATTGAAAACAAATTTCATCATAGGCATTTATACATTTTGACGAACTAAGAATGTTTCACAAAGCAAATGCAATCTGATGCGGCGTCCAATTATCAAAATCCAAATCCCAAATCCGACATTCAAAATCCCAAATCCGACATTCAAAATCCGACATTCAAAATTCCAAATAAGTAAATTGCATATAAAAATGATTCAACCTAATTTATGTCAAACATTTTCAAAACAATAAATTATATAAAAATGAAAAAACTATTTAAAGCTTTTTTCCTTTTGGTATTATTCATATCAGTAAGTTCAAACAACATATTCGCCACAGGATTTAACAGCATACATACTCCTGACGGAGTAAATATAATCGCTGTTGGTGATGGCGGCAAGATTTTCAGATCTACAAATGCAGGGGATACATGGGCGAGCTATACTTACGGAACCGATGACTTCAAAGCAGTCTTTTCAATTAATAATGACGCCTGGATCGCGGGTGCTAATGGAAATATTTATAAAACTTCAAAGACCAATTCACCGATAACTGCTTACAATGTCGGGATTAATGTAAGTGTCAACTCTGTTTGCTTTGTAAATGATAATGTCGGGTTTGCATGTTCTGATGGCGGATACATTTTTAAAACAAACAACGGAGGAGTTAACTGGGCTCTTGTCAGTTCATGGTCAGCCGATTTTAATTCTATATGTTTTATTGATGAGAACAACGGCATAGCGGTCGGTGATAATGGACAGATCGTAAGTACAGTTGATGGCGGATCGGTCTGGAGTGCTCAGTTCATAGGAGGTACGGAAAGAAATCTGTTAAAGGTAAAATGTTTTGAGGAGGGAATGATCATTGTCGGTGAATATGGAACAATTATTACCAAACAAGGAACCGGTGCATGGACAGAAGTTTTAACAAGAACAGAATCCGATATAAGAGGAGTATCAGGAATGTCATTTGCTGCAGCTCATGTATGCGGCGGCGGCGGTTTCATCAGAAATAACAGCAATGGAAGTGATAACTTCTTCAACTTTGAGATCAACCCTATGATGGCTAATCTTGTTGACATTCAGTATTACAATTCAAATTTAGGTTTTGCAGTCAGCAGCCTTAACAACGCGGTCATCAGAACAACTAACGGCGGTGTTCTATGGGAACTCACCGCAGGTACAACAGCTTCACTAAGCTGGACTCAGAAGACACCTAGCGGAAGCGGTATCGGAAATAATCTTTGTATGCATCCTAAAGACAGAAACTCCGCGTTTGTTGTTTATGGAAATAAACTTTATGTTAGCAGAGACAAAAGCGAAACATGGACACAGATGGCAACTATAAGTATCGGTTCAAGAGCTCACTCATTTTATGTTAGTCCTCTTGATACGAATATAATGCTTGCAGCAATGGAAAATTCACCTGACTGTGTCGTGAGATCAACTGATTATGGTTTAACATGGACATCAATAATAGCAAAGGACTTCAGCACATACGGTCAGCCACTTGAAATGGATCAGAACAACCCTTCAGTATTTTATTTTGCGCCTTCAAACGCAGGAGGCGAAGGAGTTTATAAATCAACCAACAGCGGAGCCACATTTACTTTGACAGCTCCCTATAATAATTCGGCTATCAACCAGCCGTGCGATCTTATTGTAATGTGGGATAGGTCGGATGTACTTTTCATGGGTGATGACGGAGCGGATATATTTAAATCAACCGACGCGGCGGTTACGTGGACTTTAGTAAAACCTACTTCTTCATCAGAGGTTCCTTCAATGTGCAATACAGTGTTTGATCAAAATCTTTGTTATGCTACTACATGGTCAAGCCAATCAGTGTTCAGGACAGTTAACGGCGGTGATCAGTGGAATCAGGCTTCAAGCAATTCCGGAAGCGGCTGGGGTTCCGATATGTGTCATGAAGATCCGACAGTAGTTCTCACAGGTAATTACGGATCCCAATCATATCTGACAACCAACGGAGGTGTAAACTTTTTTAACGTCAATACAGGACTTAGCGGAGCAGGTGCAGGAATTATGGTCCCGGAAAGAGGCTATTTATTGAATATGCAGACAGGAAGTTTGTATAAAATGGTTATTAATTATAGTGTGATTACATCGGTCAACGAAAATATTATTTCAACTAATATTCCGTCAGGCTTTGAGCTCTATCAGAATTTTCCGAATCCATTTAATCCGACTACAAACATAAAATTCTCTCTTCCGAATTCAGGTAATATTTCTCTTAAAGTTTATGACCAGTTAGGAAAAGAAGTCAAGACACTCGCAGACGGGTTCAGGAATGC
>JBDTLQ010000011.1:0-18399 GCA_039934715.1 Ignavibacteria bacterium
TAACATTAAAGAAGGAATCACATAATATTGAACATATATCAGATAATTTTTTGCTACTATAAGTACCTGAAATGATACGGCAGCAATTATTGAAAAAAGAACTAATCTGTTTTTTTTTATAATTGCGGAGAATTCATCCTCCTCTTTGTTTTTGATCCTGTAGCTTAGAAAAAGGCTGATGACCATTATCAAATAGATGATGAACATAATCAGATCTTTTGAAAAGATCGTAACTATATTGTTAAAGTATGAGATAACTTTTAAATCAGAACCCCCTGATTTGCCGTGAATACCTGTGTTAATAACCAGATTCTTTACCCAGGTAAAAAAGCTTGTATAATCTGGCAATACCGGCAAAAGTATCACGAGAAAAACAACCAGTGAACTAACAAGAAATATTAACTTGTATTTCCAGCCTCTTATTATAATCAAAGGAATTAAAAAAATCGGAAGAAAATTCATTTTAGATACAACTCCAAAACCGCATATGAATCCGAACACGAGTGCAAAAGTTAAATTTTTTTCAACCTTTTCATTATAGATATAAAATATTAGCAATACCATTACACCAATGCAGCTTAAGATCAGAAAATTTTCCGGTGAAAATATGACCAGGCCATAAAAGATCTCAAAGGATACAAAAGGCGACAACTGCAGTAATAAACTCAGATAGATATTCTTTGTAAGTTTAAATGTAAGTAATCCCAGCAGAAACAGAGCAATGCAATTTATAACAACCATTGATGTATTTAGTATGGTCAGAAAATATTCAGGATCGGAAAAAATTTCCTTAAGTGTGTCATGATCAATGGTCCTTGTGATAAATAAAAATTTAAGAATTACAGCACCGAAGATCTGAACTGAAGTACCCGGATGATCGAAATGACCGACTGTGCTTAATTGAAGAACATTTATTGAATTGACCAGATAGACATATCCGGGATCATAATAATTTAAATAATAAGGGCCGCCGGCTTCTTTTATCAGGATGCCTGTGAATAGAAGAAGACAGGGAATTATTATTAATAAAAGTAGTAAAAGAAATTTATTCAAGTTTTAGTATAGTAAGTATCAGGGAACAAGTGTCTGCCGGATTAATTTAGAGCAATATAATACTATTTAGTTAATTTTTTAATAAACTTCAAAAGATCGTTCCTTCTATTACCTGATCAGCTGATCCCACGGAGATCAACTGTGATCAACTATTGAGAACAACTGCACATCCGTCCAAAACGATTTAAGAATTCAACACTAACTTTTAAACATAAATTAACTTACCCTTCTTTCTTTTGAACGATCCCCGCAAAAGATCATGCGGGGCAGGCGCCAGAAAGAAGCAAAGAAAAATCGCCCGCTATCACAGGCGGGTTCTTTTCTATTCTACAAAATTTAATTCACTTTTTGTAATGAGATTAAACTAATTATAAGTTTTTTAATTTAATTTGGACACTAATGGAACATCTGAGATTCTAAAGCCCTAAAATATCTTTTTATTAAGTTTAAGAAGTATTAAATTAGGGATTCTAACAAAAATCCTATCACTTTACTTGGACAGAGAGCAGAGAGTCATCGAACAGATGAACGCACTTGCAAAAACCCGGAATAAATGGATCAAAAAAAATAAATTCTATTATGACAGTCTGATTGATTTTCTGAAATTTCATATCCCCGAATCAAGTGTTATTCTTGAAATTGGATGCGGTACAGGGTATATACTTTCAAGCCTTAATCCAATTAAGGGTGTAGGTATCGATATTTCACCAGGTATGGTTGAATTGGCCAGGAAGGAACACAAAGAACTTGAGTTTTATGAAATGAGCAGCGAAAATATTTCTCTGGATAGAAAATTTGATTTCATAATTATTTCAGATACGATCGGTTATTTTAATGATGTTCAGAAATCATTTGAACAAATTCATAAATTATGTCATGATGAAACCCGTATTATAATTACCTATTTTAATTTTCTCTGGCTTCCGTTTCTTAACTTAGCTGAAACACTCAGACTTAAAATGCCGCAAGTTAGAAATAACTGGCTCGACATAAATGACATTACAAATTTACTTTCACTCACTGATTTTGATGTTATCAAATCCGGAAGAAAATTACTCATTCCTTTTTACATACCTCTGTTTTCATATCTGATGAATCGATTTGTTGCAAACCTGCCTTTAATAAACAAATTATGTCTCAATGAATTCATTATATCAAAGAGTCGAAAGGTAATGGAAAAATTTGAAACGGTTAGTGTGATTATCCCGGCAAGAAATGAAAAAGGAAATATCGAACAGCTTGTTTTACGAACGCCTGCAATGGGAAAGCATACCGAGATCATTTTTGTTGAGGGTAATTCTACCGACAATACCTATGACGAAATAAAGAGAATTTGCGAATTGTATTCGGAGAAGCTGGATGTTAAGTACACAAAGCAGGAAGGAAAAGGTAAAGCTGATGCAGTAAGAAAGGGATTTGATATGGCAAAATGTGATGTACTGATGATACTTGATGCAGATATGACGGTACCTCCGGAAGATCTTCCCAAATTTTATGATTCTATTAGTTCAGGAAAAGGCGAATTTATCAATGGTTCCCGTCTGGTATATCCGCTGGAGAAGGATGCCATGAGAACGCTGAATATTATGGGTAATAAATTTTTTTCAATGGCATTTGCCTGGATCCTCGGTCAACGAATAAAAGACACACTTTGCGGAACTAAAGTAATTTCTAAAAAAAATTATGAAAAACTCAAAGAGGCAAAAAAATTTCTTGGTGACTTCGATCCTTTTGGTGATTTCGATCTGATTTTCGGCGCTGCAAAAATGAATTTAAAGTTCGCGGAGATACCGATCCGATACCAGGCGCGTGTATATGGAGACACAAACATTCTAAGATTCCGACACGGATGGATACTTTTAAAAATGACTTTCTTTACTATGCTGAAATTTAAATTCACCTGAGCGAATGGATAACACTGACAGCATACTTCAAAGACACAAGGAGACGTGGGAAAACAAAAAGATTCTCAGAGTAATTTATGAAGAATGGTATAAGAAGATCATAACAAACCTAAGTGATGTTGAAGGTAAAACTGTCGAGCTTGGAGCGGGCAGTGGTAATTTTAAAGATTATAAACCGGACGTGATTTCCGCGGATATAGATAACTGTGACTGGCTGGACATGTGTTTTGATGCACACACAATGCCGTTTGAAGATGAAAGTCTTGGAAACATTGTAATGATAGATGTTCTGCATCATTTATATAATCCTGTAAAGTTCTTATATGAAGCTGCACGCGTTTTAAAAAAAGGCGGCAGGGTAATTATGCTTGAGCCTTTTCCCTCCCCTTTTTCTTTACAGATCTATAAAAGATTTCATCCCGAACCTTTCATATTTGACGTGGATTATTTTTCCAAAAAAGGTCTGGAAAATAAAGATCCGTGGGATTCCAACCAGGCGATTCCTTATCTGATATTTTTTAAAAATGAAGAAAAATTTAAACGGCATTTTGGAGAATTATTCAAAATTATTGTGAAACAAAAATTAAGCTTTATCCTTTATCCCGCTTCCGGAGGTTTTGAGAATAAATCCATGGTATCCGATTCTTTTATTCCATTATTGAAAGGTCTGGAAAAAATTCTGACGCCACTGCGTTCCGTTTTTGCCTTTAGATGTTATATTGTAATCGAAAAATGAGTTAGACATAAATGGTAACAGACATATTTAATATAAGTCAGAAAAATTGTTGCTATAACTCCTGAACTTTAAATTTAATTCAGGAAGTTTTTCTTTTATTTCATCTGGTTTACAATAAAGCGTATCATTAACAATGAGATTCAACCTCCAAAAAAAATTATACAATTTAGAAGGAAGAATCTTATCAAAGAAATGACTCCTCTTAAGCAGACTTCCAAGCGTGATCCAGAAAAAAGGTTTTATATTAATCGGTTCATAGTTAATCTTTAAATTGTAATGCAATACCTTTGAAATATCAGATACTGTAAGCCCTTCGTGTGATACAACATATGTTCTTACCAATTTCCCGGACTTTTCAAGGGCAAAAAATAAAATTACATTCACAACATCATTTACAGACACCAGACTCGTCTTTCCGGGCCAATTCAGGCGGGTGATAAATGATCTTGTGCAGATTAAATTTTTTAAAGAGTCAAAGATACCTTTCCTGCGTGTACTCTTCCCCCAAACTGTCCCCAATCTTAATATTACAGTTGAAAAACCAAACTTTGAAGTATATTCATGAAATATTTTTTCCGTTCTTACTTTTGATCTTCCATACTCATTGGATGGAGCAAGTTCTGTGTTTTCGTCTATTGGTTTTTTAACATCCTTTCTTCCGGAATAAACCGCTGCAGTAGATGTAAATATAATTTTTAATTCAGGATTCAATGGAGAAAATGCCTCCAGTAAATTCTTTGTCCCTATATCGTTGCAATTATGATCTTTATCTCCGGATTCTGTACTTGCTCCGAGATGAATAATTAATTTTGGGTTTTCCGGTAACTCATTCAGCCCTCTTCCGGAAGTCAAATCAATTTCTTTGGTTCTTATATCATATTTCTCGAGAATTTTTCGTCCGGTTATTTCTAGCTCATTTGGCTTATCCCTTATCAGACAAAGAATGGTTTCCTTTGGGAAGATTTTTATTAATTCAGGAATAAGATTTCTTCCGATAAAACCGGTGGCTCCGGTAACAATAATATCATCCATTATTAAATAGTACTCAAAATAGTGAAAATGGTTTATGTCTTAACGAAGTTTTAAAACAGTTCAAAAAATATACTTTTTATGATTAAAATTATATGAAGAATAAAACTTTATTGAGTTTTGAAAAGAGATTTTTCAATTCATTGCAAAAAATTTCAAAGTAACTAATTACATACATTGTAATAAAATTCAAATAAGAGTATCTTTTAAAAAAAGCCTTAAACCATTTCTTCATTGTTCAGAATACATGCAATTTTATAAATGACCAAATCTTCCGTAATCCCGCAAGATCATAAAATAAAGAGGGAAGACAGAAATAATATTTTAGGAAACAGGTCTTTCGTGATCTGGTTTACGGGTTTGTCCGGATCGGGAAAATCAACTCTCGCCGATTGCTTAGAGCAGAAGTTGTATGAAAATGGAATACTCACTTACATACTTGACGGAGATAATGTACGAACGGGCATCAACAAGGATCTTGATTTTTCTGAAACGGGAAGAAAGGAAAATATAAGAAGGATCGGAGAGGTTGTTAAGTTTATGACAGATGCAGGAGTGGTAGTATTGACTGCATTCATATCCCCATTCATTGAAGACAGAGATTCAGTCAGGAAATTATTAGGAAGCGATAGCTTTTTCGAAATTTATGTAAAATGTGATCTGAGTGTATGTGAAAAAAGAGACGTGAAAGGTTTATATTCAAAGGCACGCTCGGGAGAAGTAAAGAGCTTCACGGGAATAGATTCCCCTTACCAAGAACCGTTAGATCCGGAATTCATTATTGACACTTCAGAAAATTCTGTTGAGGATTCGGTAGAAAAAATTTACAGATTTATAAAAGAAAAACTGACCTTATAAATTTACAAATGGAAGTATATACATTAAATTTCTTAAAAGAATTAGAATACGAATCGATCTATATCATCAGGGAAGTATCGGCTCAGTTTGAAAGACCGGCACTTTTATTTTCAGGAGGCAAGGATTCAATCATCTTAACTCACCTTGCAAGAAAAGCTTTTTTCCCTGCAAAGATCCCGTTTCCTTTGATCCACATTGATACCGGTCATAATTTTCAAGAGACCATAATATACCGAGATGATCTTATTAAAGAAATTAATGCTAATCTCATTGTCGGCTATGTACAGGATTCGATAGCATCGGGAAGAGTAAAGGAAGAAAGCGGATTTAATGCCAGCAGAAATCTGCTTCAAACAGTGACATTACTTGACACGCTTGAAAAGTATAAGATCGACGCTGCAATGGGCGGAGCCAGAAGAGATGAGGAGAAAGCACGCGCAAAGGAAAGATTCTTTTCTCACAGGGATGAATTCGGACAATGGGACCCTAAAAATCAGAGACCGGAATTATGGAATTTGTTCAACGGTAAAAAAAATCCCGGCGAGCATTTCAGGGTTTTCCCGATCAGCAACTGGACTGAAATTGACGTTTGGCAGTACCTTCATATGGAAAAAATTGACCTTCCAAGTTTATATTTCACACATAAAAGATTATGTATAAAGAGAAACGGTACGATGCTTGCTCATTCAGAATTTCTGAACTTGCGGGAAACAGAAAAACCCGAGATGATGCAGGTAAGATTCAGAACCATAGGGGACATGACATGCACCGGTGCAGTACTTTCTGAAGCTGATTCTGTTGAAGAGATTATTGCTGAAGTTGCCGCTTCAAGACAAACAGAAAGGGGAACAAGATCGGATGATAAAAGATCTGATTCGGCAATGGAAGACAGAAAACGTGAAGGATATTTTTGATTTTAGATTTTAGATTTTAGATTTTAGATTTTAGATTTTAATTATTTAAGGTATTTAAAGACTATTCAACTTTTAACTTTCAACTTTCAACTTTCAACTTTTAACTGAATGATCGACTACAAATCAAATGAACTGCTCAGATTTACAACAGCAGGAAGTGTAGATGATGGGAAAAGTACTCTTATAGGCCGGCTGCTTTTTGATTCCAAAGCTATATTAGAAGACCAGCTGGAATCTATAACGAAAACAAGTGAACACCGTGGTCTTGACTATGTAGATCTGTCGCTTTTTACTGACGGTTTAAGAGCAGAACGGGAACAAAGCATAACAATTGATGTGGCATACAGATACTTTACCACTTCTAAAAGAAAATTCATCATTGCAGATACACCGGGTCATATTCAATATACAAGAAATATGGTTACTGGAGCATCGACTGCTAATCTTGCCGTAATACTGATTGATGCACGAAACGGTGTAGCTGAACAAACATGCCGCCATTCTCTAATCGCTTCACTTTTGAAAATTTCCCATATTATTGTTTGCGTAAATAAAATGGATCTGGTCAATTACGAACAGGATGTTTATGAAAAAATAGTAAATGATTATAAGGCATTTGCGTCTAAACTAGAAATAAAAGACATACATTTTATTCCGATCAGCGCTCTTGCCGGGGATAATGTTGTTGATAGATCTGAGAATATGAATTGGTATGAAGGTTCAACTCTGCTTTACACGTTAGAGAATATTCATATTGGCAGTGATAATAATCTTATCGATTGCAGATTTCCCGTACAGTACGTTATCCGGCCTCAATCAGATGAGTATCATGATTACAGAGGGTATGCAGGAAGAATATCCAGCGGAGTATTTAAGCCCGGTGACGAGATAATGATTTTGCCTTCAGGTCTGACATCAAAAATAAAATCGATTGATACTTTTGAAGGATCATTGGATGAGGCCTATGCGCCGATGTCTGTTACCATCAGAATTGAGGATGATATCGATGTCAGCCGGGGTGATATGATAGTGAGGGTAAATAATCAACCCGAAATCGGACAGGACATTGATGTAGTAATTTGCTGGCTGAATAAGGTTTCACCCCGCGACAATGCTAAGTACCTTTTAATGCATACCACTCAGGACATCAGAGCAATAATTAAAGAAATAAATTATAAGATAGATATTAATTCTTTGCACCGGATTGAAGATGACAAGAATATAAAAATGAATGAGATAGCAAGAGTAAAGTTAAGAACCACCGCTCCGTTGTTTTATGACAGCTATTCAAAAAACAGAAACACGGGAAGCTTAATTCTGATAGATGAAGCGACGAAGGAAACTGTTGCAGCAGGAATGATTATTTAAAGGTTAGCAGTATAACTTTAATAATTAATAAATTTTGTAAAAGACAAATAAAAAAAAATTCATGATAAAGGAAAAGGACCTTTTAGCAAAGATCTCCGACAAAGAAGAGGTGGGTAAAATTTATCCTTATATAGAAACTTTCAAAGAAGATCAAATTAATTTTAAATACTGGATAGGGCATAAAGTATTCGAGTTATGGTATAATGCCAAAAGCTGGTATAATTCTCCTATTATTGATGGTTATAAAAGGTTAATACAACAAGGGGATAGAGTGTTAAATATCGGCAGTGGATATGGATTTACAAACTGCGTGATAAGAAATTTAATTGGAAGTAACGGAATATTAGTAGGCGTTGAGGCTTTTCCGGAAAATTGCCAGATAGCTGATTCTCATAATGGATTAAATAATTATGATAATTGCTTTATCATTAATGCTGCAGCTTCGTATGACAACAACAAATGTATAATTTGGAACAGGAATAACAGTGCAGTGACCTACAGATATACAAACGATCCTGATGATACTTTATTGGTCAACTCAATAAGGTGTGATGATTTGATTCAGGAATATGGAATTTTTGATGTTTTAGCTATTAATATAAATGGTTATGAAACCCTGGCCTTGAGTGGCTGCACGAAAATTTTAAAGAGTAAACCAAAACTGATAGTCAAACTTGATGAAGGTTTTTTAAAACATAATTTGTCGAGCTATGAGGATCTCTTCAGCCTAATTAAAGCTGACGAGTACGAAGGTGAAATGCTTTTAACTGATGTACGTAAATTTGAGGAATTTAGTATTGAAAAATTATTGGAATCCAGGGCAAGTGCGATTCTTTATTTAAGTCCGAAATCAAAAAAGTCAGCAGGGAAGTATGAAATCGCAAACAGTGTGATTAATAATGTTGAAGGTTTTTTGGAAAATGTGGCAGTTAATGGAATAGCGTCGGATGCAATAAAAAAAACTGGTCAGTATTTTGATTCAACCGAACGCATGTGGATAAGATATTTTCTAAATAAACCTTTTTCAGAAAAGAAGAGGGTTGGGAATGTTTCTATGCTTCATTTGGGAAGATGCGGCAGTTCTGTTTTAGGTTTTATATTGAATCAGCATCCTAAAATTCACTGGGACAGCGAGGTATTTCATTTTATTTATGACAAAGAACTGGAAGAATTAAAAATGACATCTGATCCAATAAACCTTCTTAAAATTAAAATGAGTTGGCCGCTTAAAGAGTTTTATGGATTCGAAACTAAGTTTATTGAAGAAGAGCACTTAAGAAAAGAGCTCGTAAATTTATCACTCGAGGATTACTTGCTTACCCTGGAAGATTTAGGCTATGAATATTTTATTATTTTAAAAAGAAAAAATTACCTTAGACAGATTTTGTCTTTGATAATTGCAAATAAAACCAAGTTATTTCACTCAGATACAGATATTAAGAAGGCGGAAAAAGTTTATATAGATTATAACAGCATATGGTTTGGAAAAATGAACCGTCCTTTATTGGACATATTCCAGTATTTTGACCACTCTTATGAAAGAGTAGAATCTCTCTTAAGCACAAAAAAATTATTAAAACTTACCTATGAAGATGATATACTAACAAATCCAATTATTGCTTATAATAAAGTATGTGATTTTTTGAATATCGAATACGGCAAGCCATCAATTGTTTTTAAGAGAACAAATCCATTTAGTTTAGAAGAGACCATTGAAAATCTTGATGCATTAAAAGAGTTATTGAGCAATTCTAAATATGAGTGGATGTTAAATGATTAAAATAAAATTTGTATTAACAAAACTATTGCAGATTCTTTTCAAATGACATTTTAATTAATCTTAAACAAAGTTTTCATTGCCTGTTACGGGAGATTAGTGTTTCCCTATAAAAAATATATCTTCAAAGCCCCATTTATATAATTGTCACTATAATCATTTTAATTATTTCATAGTTCATAGTGGAAATCCTACCAATAATCTAAAAAATAAATTCATACTTTAATTGCTTAGTGATGACTTATTTTAGGATTAATTCATAAGCTTTTTCAGAACTGCCGTTTGAGAAAACTTCTTTTAATTGTGGGTTATTAAATCCATATTGTACCTTAAGGATTTTTATCAATGAATCATTAGGATCAAAAGGTGCAATACCCCCTCTTTTAACAAACAACAATTTTTTGCCGGAGGTCAGATTCTTTCTTATTCTTTCCACATCGTTGTAATTTTTCGGACTCCACCAGCTTTTGAGAAGACTGTTCCAAACATCGTAATATAAAAATTCAGGACGGTTACTTGTGATTTTTTCAAAATAAGTTTCCTGCATTTTACCGGCATAGAGGGAAGAAAATGTGAGTGCGACGTCCATATTTGAAATTCCAAATGTAAATATACCTAATGTATTATCACTATTGTCTTTTAGAAATTTTACAAGTTTCTCGTTCTCTGAACGAATGAATGTCTGAGTTCTGTAAAATGAGACACAATTGATTAATATTAAAATGGAAAACAAAAAAATAGTCCCGAGAATAATACTATCATATTTTTTTTTACAGCAAGGTTGTTTTGGGACAAAGAGATGAGCAGAAACAATGAGGGTATCAGCAATAACTGGACAACAAGTAAATAATGATTCCAGAAATTTTTTGATATCATTACAATATTAGCTGCCATTGATAAAAATATTAATAATAATAACGTTCTTGACTTCTGGAAATTAATCTTTTTTGCTGTATTCTTCTTTAAGAATAAGATAATAATCGCTCCAATCAGTAATATAAAAATCACACTTAACAATATTTCACCCGAAAATATTCTTTGCAAATTATTTATGTAAACAGTGAGCTGGAGAAAATTTGACTCTCCGTGCCCATAAGATCCGCTTTTGATAATTGTATTGTAAGCATAATCAATAAAGTATCCCGGGTAGCTCACAATGGGAAAAAATATCACTCCGAATGTGATCAAAGCCAGTAATAAAAAAGCTGTTTTTCTGATAAACCCACGTAACAAAAAAAAAGGAATTATCAACATAGTAACAGCTGACAATTTTGTAACTACTGCAACCCCGCATAAAACCCCAAATGCGATCATGTAAAAGTTCATCTTTCTTCCGGATATTTCTTTTTCATAGATGAATTTGATAAAAAAAGCAACAAGAATAAGGATCACAAAAACCAGAAAAACTTCTGAAGAAATCTGAGTCAGCCTCCGGAAAGCGGAAAAACACATCAAGGAAGACAGTTGAAAAAGAAAGGCAGTACGAGTATCACATAAAGATTTTTTAATAATGCTGCCCATAATAAATATTCCGATCGAGTTCAGAATTATTAATGTAATGTAAATGGAGTTTGCATAAGATTCCGGAGTGTTAAGGACACTTTGGGCAATATCATCAGTTCTTCCAAAGACGGCATGCAGGACCTTTATAACCACTGCTCCTATTATCTGAACCGTTGATCCGGGATGATCAGTATGAAATACTCCTACACCCTGTGCAAGATTTAATGAACTTAAAAGATATACATAAGTGGGATCATAGAGCATACTATTATAAAACGGTCCCTGCGAGTATCTTATGAGGGAAAAGAACAGTAGATAAAAAACAGGTACGATCAGAAGAAATAGAGTCTTTTTCATTTAATTTCCTCGATGTTCATTTGGTGTGCATTAAGCGGAGTAAAAGGTTACAAATTTGTTTTTTAAAAAACGACAAAGTTAAAATTTGTCTCAAAATACTTTGATAGAAAAATAAAAGCAATGAACAATCCCTAGTTTTTCATGCAATGGTCTGCAATGGTCACCAACTGTCAGAAGTATTTGATGATAAAGTGTCTTTCAAAAGTTTACTATTTTTAGTATTTTAATAAAAATTTTAAAACTTTAAGGAGAAAGAATGCACAAAAAATTTTTAGGAATAAGTTTTTGCATAATGATAATTACTGCAATGTTTTCATTTTCAAATGTATACGCATTGAATTGGTATCAAATTACAACCATAAATAATAACCGAAGCGGAAAAATCAAGATCAATTATTTGGCTAAAGCCTCTGATGTCAAGGGAAGTGAGTTTTACAAGGGTTTACCCTTTACAAAGGAAGCAATCAAATCAACTTTCGGTTCGGATAATAATGTTATTGGGGGCTTAAGTATCAATACTAATAATCCCACCGATATTTCGATCAGTTTTGAAATTGCTTTTAAGGATATACAGAAAATAATTTCTGCTCCGGGGTTTTCAAAATCGAAAATTACATGGTATAAAAACGGTGACAGCACTGTTTTCTTGTATCTCATGGAAAAGAAAACTGATTTTTCCGCTGATGATCAGGTAGTATATACTTTTGTATTACCAACAACCGATATTACAAGTACAACGGGAAAAAAAGCGAAGGATAACACAGTGACTTACGGATTAAATATAGATAACTTAGCAAGGGGTGCAAGTTTTGTCATGACCTTTAAAAATTCTAAGGATAATACCGAAGCAGCCGGAACCGATGATACAAGCAAAACTAATTCCGGAAAAGGCGGATGCGGGCTATTCGGAATTGAGCTGCCATTGTTATTTGGTCTGGGAATGTTCTTTGTTAAACGATCCAAAAAGAAATAGAAGATATTTTTTTTTATTTTTTTCCTTTAGATATTTTTCAGTTATCATCATGTTAACGTTTGTTAATCTCTGCAATATTAATTTTTAAAATAATATCAGGTTCAAAAATTGGTTTTGCCTTTAATATAAATTAATAAAATATATATGAAAACAAAGTTGCGGTATTTTACATCATTAAAAACCACTGCAATGATCTTTTTTGCATGCCTGGTTTTTTCTAATGCCAGTGCTTTAAATTGGTTTCAAAAAACATCCATCAATAACGATAGGAGCGGTAAACTAAAGCTTACATACTGGACCGCTTCATCAGAGTTAAAGAATGTTGACACTTATAAATCACTTCCCTTTACTGAGGATAAGATCCGTTCATTCTTCTCATCGGAAAATAACACTATCGAAAGCGTAAGTATTGGCAAGAATAATCCTGATACAACTTACATAAATATTTTCATAAATTTTAAAGATATTCAAAAAATAAATTCAGCGGCAGGATTCTCAAGAATAAAGGTTACATGGTATAAGAACAGTGACAGTACTGTATTCCTATATCAGCTAAATAAAGATGAACAGCTTTCCGATGACATTTCAGCGAGCTATACTTTTATACTTCCGACAAATGCCGTTATCAGAACCGCAGGTGCAAAAACCAACGACAGCACGGTCTCAATGGGTCTGAAGCCTGATACCTTCAAAAATGGTACAACTTTATTTGCAGTATTCAAAAATGTAAATACTAATTCCGGACCGGTCTCATCTCAAAGTGATAGTACCAAGAAGCAGAATGAAGGTGCAGGCAGTGAAGATCCGAGAAAAAAATGCGGACCCTTCGGTTTTGAACTTCCGTTAATATTTGCCTTTGGTTTGTTCCTGATGCGAAGCAAGCTATTGCGTTAATTAATTTTAAACGTGAAAAATGTTCCCTGTTATCTTTTCCTTAATTTAATATGTTAAGTTATTCCTGATACTAATTACATACCGGTGGGCGATATGAAGGCTCTTCTTGATGATCTTTATACAAGAAACTTCAGACCCAAAAATATTTTGGACGTAGGTGCGAATTCAGGTGAATGGAGTCAGCAGGCAAAAAAAATATTTAAAGAAGCCGATTTTTTTCTGATCGAGCCACTGGCTGAAATGGAAGAAAGTCTTATCTCGTTTTGCAAACAAAATCCAGGTTCAAAATATTTTTTGTATGGTGCAGGAGCAAAGGAGGAGAAACTCTATCTCACCGTGGGTGGAGAAAATCTGACCGGCTCCAATCTGATGTTTGGTGAGAATGAATTTCTGAAACAAGAGGAAAAGCAACGGGAAGTAAGCGTAATAACCATAGACTCTCTTATAAATAATAATCAGATCCCGACACCGGAATTTGTTAAAATTGATATTCAGGGATTTGAACTTGAAGCATTGAAAGGAGGAAGCAAGTTGTTTCAGAGCTCCGAAGTTTTTATTCTTGAGACAAATTTTTTTGAATTTATGAAAGGTGTCCCTTTAGTTCATGATGTCGTTATATTCATGGCAGAGAGAGGATTCGTGATTTACGATTTTCCGGGATTTTTAAGAAGGCCATATGACGGAGCGTTGGCTCAAATGGATGTATGCTTTGTTAAAAAAGACGGAAGTCTAAGAGATTCAAATCTTTGGTCCTGATATTATAATCCTGTTGCTTCTCAATTCATTTCTTCCTTAAAACCAAAGCTGTCTGATAGCCATAAGCTTCCTCTTCAACAGAAATTATTTCAAAAAAAGTATTTAAAGATCTTTTCAGATAATCAATATCATAAAATACCTGTGAATCCGGTCCCCTCCCTCCGACAATGACATCAAAATCATTTTTGTTCTCTCTGTAAACAGACATATCATTCATAAAGGAAGATAACCATTGACCTTTGTATTCATTGTCCAGAAGTTTTATTGTATGCTTGTCCTGAATAGTAATATATAGAAAAGCATCTTTTGAACAAACTCTCCTTAACTCCAAAAACCATGCATCAGCCAGATCGTCAATGTGAGTAAATACAGATCCCGAATAAATAAAATTAAAATACCCGTCCTCAAAAGGTAAATGAGGAATTGTTGTCGTGGTTGCAAAATTAAATGGAGGTTTTAAATATTGATTTGCCCAGTAGATGTGCTCCGAACTAATATCAGTTCCCCATATCTCACAATCCTTTGAAAAGGTTTTTAACCATCTGATCATTCTGCCCGCACCACAACCAAAGTCCAGTATTTTATTTCCTGAAGTAATCTCGAATTTATTCTTTTTCAGGATCTCCAGCATTCTTTTAATCTGGATTTTTCCGTTTAGATACTCTTCAGCTGTGTTTCCATAACCCAGCCGAAGCTCTTTTGGAGGAACAGGTAATCCCTGTTCACACATCTCCGGGACCTTAGCCGGTTTATGTATTATGTAGCTCTCGGAATTCGCTTTATAGGGGAAATATACCGGTTTCATTTCAGCACCGAAAGAATCAGAGATCTCATTTCTTGTCTGCTCTTCTTTCATGGTATTTACAATTTTTTGTTTAACCCACACTCGTAATGACTTTGGAATGAATGCCATAATTTCTAACTCTATGATTATGAATTAATTTGAAAACTGATAAACTTCGCTAAAGGTATTTTGTTAAATGCTTTTTTATTTTTGCCAGAGGACGTTGTAGGACAAAGGCTTAAATCCTGCATATGGTTGTTTTACATTTTTCTTCCATGTCTTATTAAATGCTGCTTCAGACATTAAGAAAAGATCTTCATCTTCTTTCATTTTTTCAAACTCTATGAACTTGTTAATTGTGTTAATGTTGTTAAAGATATAAGGCAGCAGGTCATTTGTCCATACAACTGCGTAAAGAAAAATTACATCAAAACAATGCAGGGAGTACCCGCCCGGTTTTAAAACCCTGTTGATGTCATCGCAAACGTCCTTTAATATTTTAGGATCTTCATTGGGGACATGTTCAAGTGCTGATATCGAGAATACTATATCGAAATAATTTTCAGGCAGTTCTTTATTAAAATTTCCCATATAATCCCTTACGAGCTTGTAACCTTTATTCTCTACCTCTTTAAGCCCAAATCCAAGACCTTCAAGTTTATCAATATTCCAGCATTCATATCTGTCTTTGAAATAAGCCAAGATTCTGGAATCGGCTCCTCCAACTTCAAGAATCCTTGAGCCTTCCGGAACATTCTGAACAAGAAAGGAAAAAACGAGCAGGTCCTGATATGCTTTCAGATCACATTGATCCAGATTAACTTTCTTCCCGAAAAGTTTGAAATCATAATTATCCAGATCAAACAATTTAAAATGGGTTCTTTTTGAGTATGTGAGATTAGGGAATTCTGCAGGTGAAGTAAACCGATACATTGTAAATCTTTGTTTAATTATAATTTTAGAATAGTTTATAATTTAAAATAATAAATTCACTATTTAAAGGTTATAATGAAAATGAATTTTTGTAATTAGATCAGTGCTATCCAAAACGATTTTAGAAAACAATATTAATTTTAAATTTGATTCTTTAAGGAGGAATTGTTCGAACATTTGAACACATAAGTTTTCTATAGATTTACCCCAAAGATCTCAGATTCGAAGATTGCGCAAAGATCACAAAGGATAATATTAAAAATGTCATATTACAAATGAAACTAAATCTTTTGAACTTTGCGGCTGCTTTGCGTTCTTTGCGTTAAAACCAACATTTGATTTGATTCCAATGCAAACGTTTTAGACGGATTTGATAATTAGATTTAATAAGAATAACTTGAGACTAAAATCACTAGGCATCTTTAGATATGCAGATTCTGATTATAAAAAACTCAATTGATATATTATTAATATTGGTTTAATTTTTATTTTAAAAATTTTCAGTTATGTTAAGTGTATTGAAAAGTTATTCTTTTTTACTTTGGTTTTTATTATTAGTCTTCATATCTGACAAATCCAATTTAATTTATGGAAATGATCTGAATGGGGATTTGAATGAAACAGGACAAGGCAGAACATTTTTTGTAAGTGCTATTGGAAATGATGCTAATACCGGCTTATCAGAAAATGATCCATGGAAAACTATTAATAAGTTAAATAAATCTCTTTTCCTTCCCGGAGACTCCATTCTGCTGAACGGAGGTGATGTTTTTAACGGGAATTTAATTTTAAACAATTCCGATGGTTCCGATTCGGATCAAATCACAATCAGCTCTTACGGAACCGGTCAAGCGATTTTACAGACTCTGGCAGGAAACGGAATTACAATTTACAACAGAGGCGGATATAAAATAAAAAACATAAAACTTTCCGGTGGTTATGACTCAGCCAAAGCTCAGAACACAACAGATAAAATATCTACCGGAATAAATATTCACAATTACAATTTTAAAAAAAGATGTAGCGGTATTGAAATCAGCAATTGCACTATTTGCAATTTCACTATTTCAGCAATAAGCATAGGAGGAGACAGTGATCCCGCTTATGGATTCTCAAGTGTAATGATTAAAAATTCCACTATCTATAATTGCGGAAACTCGGGGATCTATGTATGGGGATTAACACGACAGGATATAAAAATAACAGGGAACATTGTATATAATATTTACGGCTACGTACCTCACCCTAATGGATTCAGCGGGAATGGTATAATTTTGTCTCAGGTCTATAACGCAGTGATTGAAAGAAATCTTGTTTTTAATAATGGTAAATATGCACAGCGCTCCGGAGGCGGTATAGTTACCGGGGAATCGGGAAACATAATTGTCCGCTATAACGAAATTTATGGAATTAAAGCTAATGATATTGACGGTGATGCTATTGATTTTGATAACGGCTCTGATAGCTGTCTTGCTGAATATAATTACACACATAATAATGACGGAGCATCAGTTCTTATCTCAGGAAATAACGGAAGCTCAGGCAGCGATCATAATATCATCAGATACAACATCAGCAAAAATGACGGATTGAAAAATAATTGTGCATCTATAATAATTTATTCTATCGGCGCAAAGAATAATCGGATCTACAATAACACTATAATAAGTACATCAAAGGGAAGAAATATACCAAGATGCATTGGGATTTACGTGCTCAACACCGGCACTTTAATCAGCAATAATATTTTCTTTTCGGAGAATTCGTCTCTACTCGTTGAAGTAGATAATTCCAAACACATTGATCTCATCTTCAGGGGAAATAGCTATTACACAAACAACCGGGTTTTTGTAATTAATTGGGGTACAACACAATTTTATAGCTATGAGGCATTTGTGAAAGGATCAGGACAGGAAATTTCAGGAATCATCCCTGTAGGTATGAGTGTAAACCCTTTAATGATAAATCCATTGACTCCAATGGATACTGTTAATAATGCATATATGATTGATACCTTGAGTGCATATAAATTAAGGTCTAACAGTCCTCTGATAGGTCAAGGAATAAATCTGGATTCTCTTTTCTTTCCTCCGGCATTGGATTTTTACGGAACAGTTATTCCCACCGGCTTAAATACAGACATCGGTGCCTATGAACACAAATGAAATATATTTTTTCGTTTTTTGTAATTCATATATTCGGTAATTTGTAGTTAATACAAATTCAGAAGATGCCGCAAGTTTATGAAGTTAGCAATTATGCAGCCGTATGTATTCCCTTATATCGGTTATTTCCAGCTAATAAACGCCGTTGATAAATTTGTGTTGTTCGATGATGTCAGCTTTATTAAAAAGGGATGGATAAACAGGAACAGGATCTTGGTTAATAAACAGGAATATACTTTTACGATACCTTTGAAGAAGGCGAGTCAGAATAAACTTATAAAAGATATTGAGATCTCCGAAGAGAATAACTGGCGCGATAAATTTCTGAAAACAATTGAAAAAAGTTATTGCAATGCTTCTTTCACCAGTTCACGACATCACGAACGCATTGTCGG
>JBDTLQ010000012.1:0-18128 GCA_039934715.1 Ignavibacteria bacterium
ATCGCGAAAAAATAAAATCTTACGGACTATGAATTTCAATCAACTTTACGAGAACCTCAAAGATGAAATGGCCTTCAGGATCTCAAAAGAAAAATTAAAAAAATATTTTAGCTCCGGAGATATTCATGATGTTCTCGACTCTGTAAAAAAATATAAAGGGAGAGGATTCTACGACAAGATAAGGCTGGCACAGGAAAATGAAGAGCTGATAGAACTGAGTATGAGGGTAATTAAGCATAAGCCCAGAACAATTGTTGAGATAGGAACATGGAACGGGGGAACATTTTATGTATGGAGCAGGATCAATCCGCAGGCAGAAAAAATTATCAGCATAGATCTTCCGGACGGGCAATATGGCGGAGGCTATGATTCAATGAGGATAAAATTCTTTAAGGAATTTGTGAGCGACAGAAAAAATACAAGCCTGCATTTCATTAGAGGAGATTCAAAGTCAGAGGACACAGTTTCGAAGCTTAAGAAAATTCTCGGAAATGACAGGATAGATTTTCTTTATATTGACGGCGATCATTCATATGAAGGGATCAAAAAAGATTTTGAAATTTATTCTAAATTCATGGCGCCTGATGGTCTTGTAGGTTTTCATGACATCAATACATTTAAAGAAGGATACGGTGTGAATAGGTACTGGAACGAAATAAAATCGAAATACAAATTTGAAGAATTCATAAAAAAGGACAGCAGGGTCATGGGAAACGGATTACTTTACATGGGAAACAATGCCTGAGGTTTCAATAATCACCCCTTTATATAACGGAGCAAAAATGCTTCACGAAACCGTTGAAAGTGTTCTGAGTCAGGATTATAAAGACTGGGAATGGATCTTTTTTGATGATGGGAGCACTGACGGTTCGCAGGAGATCGGCAAAAAATTATCGGAGGATCATAAAGGAAAAATATTTTATTATGAGCATGACGGGAACAAAAATTTCGGAACAGCATACACACGAAACCGCGCGGTAGAAAGATCCTCGGGGGAAATAATTTCATTCATAGATCAGGACGACATATGGTATGAAAACAGATTATCTCATCAGATAAATATTCTGAATACAATTAACGATTGCTCAATGATCTGGGGACCCGCATTATACTGGTATAAAGAACGTTCATTCAAGCAGCCGGTGGGTTCCAACGGAAAAGGACTAGAGGGCAGAATGTATTCGCCGCCGGAATTTGTCAGGATATTCTTAAGCGATCTCCGCGGAACACCTCTTCCGAGCGCTAGCCTGATCTTCAGAAAATATTTTGATGAGGCAAAAGGATATGAAGAAGAGATAAGAGGTTCGGAAGATATAGTTCTTTGGCTTAAGCTTGCCAGCAGGTTTAATATTTATTATGATGATGAGATATTGATAAAATACAGAAAGCATGAGGATTCGACACTGAGGCAGGCAACACAAAGCGGGATCATGAACGAATGGAATTTAACCTTTTACAAATGGGTAATTGATTTTTTGAAAAAAGGAGCAGATGATCCGGAGATGATCGAAAATTATGAGTTTGCATATTACACATGTCTGAAAAAGATAGCACTGAAAAAAAATTATTTTGAAAGCAGGAAGGATGTTTTTAACGGATTGAAAAAGTTTCCTGAACTGAAGGAGAAGTTCGGAAAGGATTACATACTTGATCTCCTGATGCCTTTTAACATTGCAACAAAGGTTTCAGCAAAGCTTCGCTTTGATCTTTTTAAAAAAAAGGCACAGACTGATTGAAGACAACGATCATTCCTTCGAAGCAAACATTTTATAAAAAGGAAGGAAGCTCTGACTTAAATCTAAAAGCCATCTGCATTTTTTGCGCGACGGGATTTTTTTTAGAGAAGGATACTTACTATAATGATCTTGAAGTAATGCAGCCTTTCACTGAATATGTAACGGATGAGAATAATTTTCTAAAAAAGGCGGAGCAATACTGGGAGTGGCATTATGACCCGAAGGACATTTCGTTGGAGCAGGCTACGGATGAGTTTGCTCATTTGTATGAAAATATCACCAAAGAAAATTTAAAAGACAAAGCTGTTATACTTCCGCTTTCGGGCGGACTCGACAGCAGAACACAGTCGGCAGTATTAGGAAAAGATATGAATGTGAATAGTTATTCGTATAAGTTCGAAAACAGTTTTGATGAAACCAAATACGGAAAAGAAATCGCAAAAGTTAGATCATTTCCATTTCATGAATATATAATAATGAAAGGATATTTATGGAATGTAATCGAAGAGCTTGCAGAAATAAATCAGTGCTACACGGATTTTACAAATCCGAGACAAATGGCAGTGATAAATGAGATCAAGGAGCTTGGTGATATTTTTTTTCTTGGACACTGGGGTGATGTATTGTTTGATGGTATGGGAGTCAGGGATGATCTGACCCTTGATGATCAGCTGAAGGCACTTATTAAAAAACTTGTTAAGCGGGGAGGCATTGAGCTTGCGGATTCATTATGGAAAATGTGGGGAATTGAAGGTAGTTTTGAAGAACATTTCAAGGAGAGATTGTCCGGGCTTTTGCAGAAGATCAAAATTGATAATGCCAATGCAAGGATACGCGCGTTCAAATCAATGTACTGGGCGCCGAGATGGACAAGTGTAAGCCTGGAAATATTCAGCAAATATAAACCGGTGTATCTTCCATACTATGACGACGAGATGTGCAAATTCATTTGTAAGATCCCGGAACATCTTTTGAACGGAAGACAGATACAGATCAATTATATAAAAATGAAGAATCCCGGACTTGCGAAGATCGCGTGGCAAAATTACGAGCCTTTGAATTTATACAACTACAAAGATTTTGAAAATACAAGCAGGATCCCCGGCAGGGCCATAAAAAAAATGAATAAGATGTTTAAGGAAAAGATCCTGAACAAAAAAAATACTACCCGCAACTGGGAAATACAATTTACGGGAGAAAGTAATGATTTAAATCTCAGGAAATATTTATTCGAAAATAAAAATTATTCAGAATTTATTTCACCTGAAATTACGAAAACATTTTATGATAAGTTTAAGAATGAGGACAGCGTTTATTATTCGCATCCTGTAAGTATGTTGCTTACGTTAGCTGTATTTTCAAAAAGAAGCCGTCAATAGTGAATAGTGAATAGTGAATAGTGAATAGTGAATAGTGAATAGTGAATAGTGAATTGAATATAACCATGAAAGAATAACTATGAAGATCGCAATATACTCGGGAAATATTCCTTCAACTACTTTCATTGAAAATCTAATTGACGGATTGTCGCAAGCCGGCTATGAGATATTGCTATTCGGGAAGCTTTTGAAGAAAGTGGAAGCAAGAAAAAATGTAAAACTTATTCCCACACCTGTAAAGAATATCCCGCTGATACTGTTTGTGTCAAAGCAATCTTTACTTCTCTTGCTTAAAGAACCCGGGTTATTATTCAGGAGCCTGAAAACTTTCAAAAAAAAATCCGGGAGCATTAAATCTTTTTTACAGAAAGCAGGAGTTCTACTTCCGGTATTTAATAACATGCCTGATGTATTTCATATTCAATGGGCAAAGACGGTCGAGCAGCATCCGGAATTATTTTCCTTGACTGATATGAAAATAGCATTGAGCCTCAGAGGAGCACACATAAACTATTCTCCTCTTGCCGATAATGATCTTGCGGAAGCATACAAAAAATATTTTCCGGAGATAAGAGCTTTCCATGCTGTATCGAAAGCGATTGGTGATGAAGCTGAAAAATACGGCGCTGATAAAAAAAAGATCAAAGTAATTTATACCAGTGTGAAAGAGGATCTCCTCCAAAAGAGTCCCAAGCTTTATGAAGGAGGTAACCTGGAAATTATTTCTGTAGGAAGATTTCACTGGAAAAAAGGCTACCACTATGCGATCGATGCCATGAAGATATTAAGAGATGAAGGATTAAATTTTAATTACACAATTATAGCGCAAGGTGAAATTCCGGAAGAGATAATTTTTTTAATAGATGAATACCAACTTTATGATAAAGTAAAGATCGTTCAGGGAATGTCATATGAAGAACTGATCAGTAAACTTCTAAGCTCTCATTTATTATTGCTGCCAAGTGTGGAAGAAGGGATAGCGAACGTAGTGCTGGAAGCTATGGCATCAGGAGTTCCTGTAATTACGACTGACTGCGGCGGAATGAAGGAAGCAGTTGAAGATAACATAAACGGATATGTAGTTTCTATCAGAGAGCCGGATCAAATTGCAGAAAAGATAAGGGTATTTATTCGTTCGGAGAAAGATGTAAAAGAAAAGATCACAGCAAAGGCAAGAGAGACTGTCATTGAAAAATTTTCACGACCCCGACAGGTAATGGAGTTTTCAGAATTTTATGATTCCATTGTCAGGCAATGAGCGGATTAAAATAGGGCTTGTGGTGCCGGAGGCACCGCAGTATTCAGAGACATTCTTTAATTATAAGATAAAGGGTTTACAAGAGTCGGGATTTGAAGTCATAGTTTTCAGCAATAAGAAAAAAAACAGCAAAAACAATTTTGAGAATGTACCCGCGTTCCCGGTTTACAACCGGAAAAAGATCAGACAATTTTTTTTATTTACAGGTATTATCTTTTATACTTTCATTACATCGCCACTTCGGGCTAATAAATTATTTTCATATGAGAGAAAAGACGGCAAGTCAGTTTATAAAAGTTTGAAAACAGTTTATATAAACGCGCATATACTTAAGCATGATCTTGACTGGCTGCATTTCGGATTTACAACAATGGCACTGAAACGTGAGAACACTGCAAAGGCTATGGATGCAAAAATGGGTGTAAGCTTCAGAGGATTTGACATAAATGTTTACCCTCTTAAGCATAAGGGAGCTTACAACAAGGTCTGGGAGAGAGTTGATAAAGTTCATTCGATCTCGGATTATCTTCGCGACAAAGCTGTGAAACTCGGACTTCCGGAAAATAAACCTTATGAGAAGATCACTCCTGCTATCGATATTTCATTATTTAAACTTAAAGATGATTTAGGTAAAATCCACACTCCCTTAAGAATATTAACAATAGGCAGACTCAACTGGATAAAGGATAACGAGACTTCGATCTCAGCAATGAAAATCCTGAAAGAGAAAGGTATAGATTTCATTTTTAAAATTGTTGGTGACGGTAAGGAATCAGAGCGTTTGAAATATGCGGTACATCAATCCGGGCTTGATGACAAAATTATTTTTTTGGGAAAGTTATCACATATGGAAATATCAGAAGTAATGAATCAGTCAGATATTTATCTTCAGACAAGTCTTCAGGAAGGATTTTGTGTATCTGTACTTGAGGCGCAGGCATCAGGACTTTTGTGTGTTGTAAGCGATGCTGAAGGTCTAAAGGAAAATGTACAGAACTCATCAACCGGCTGGATAGTAAAAAGAAGAGACGCGAATGCTTTCGCGGATAAAATAATAGAAGTAATAAATTTACCGGAAGACAAAAGAACGGTTACCGCATTGAACGCACGCAAACGGGTTGAAAGTGACTTCACGATCGAAGATCAAAAAATTAAATTCAGGAATTTTTTTACTGCATGATAACTTCTGAAAATTCCATATCCATTGTAAGCCCGGTCTATAAGGCTGAAAAGATCGTTGACGAACTTGTAATGAGGATCGATTCCGAAGTTTCGAAGCTGACGCCGGATTATGAGATCATATTAGTTGAAGACGGAGGTGGTGACAATTCATGGGAAAAGATCGAAGAGAATTGTAAAAAAAATTCCAGGGTAAAGGGAGTAAAGCTGAGCAGGAATTTCGGACAGCACCACGCGATAACCGCGGGAATGAAAGAATCCTCAGGAAGCAAGATCATCATTATGGATTGCGATCTTCAGGATGACCCAGTTCATTTTAAAAAACTTCTTGAAGAATTTGATAAAGGCAACGATGTTGTCTTTACAAAAAGGATAGGAAGAAAGCATTCAATATTTAAGATGCTGACGGCAAAAATTTATAATTCCATGTTCAGAATTTTTTCAGATAAAAATTATGATGTGAATGTAGGATCAATGACAATGATCAGTAAAAGGGTAAAGGACGAATTTCTTAAATTGAAAGATCAGGACCGGCTTTACATTCAGCTTTTGAAATGGGTGGGTTTTAAGTCATCATATGTGCCGGTTGAGCACAGAGAAAGATTTGAAGGAGCGTCGACATATTCAGTAACAAAACTTTTCATAACGGCGGTTCAGGGATGGACATCTTATTCGGATAAGCTGCTCAGACTTTCAATTTACAGCGGTTTTATTATTTCAATGCTTTCCTTAATAGCAGGGATCGTGATCGTGCTTTCATATTTTTTGAGCAGGTTCCAGCCGGGATGGCCGAGCCTGATCGTCGCAATATTATTTTCAACGGGTCTGATACTGATGAGCATAGGAATAACGGGAATTTATATCGGTAAAATTTTTGAACAGACAAAGGACCGCCCGCTTTACATCATAGACAAGAAGGTGAATCTATAGTTGAAAAAAATTTTAATCACACAGTCCAACTATATTCCGTGGAAAGGTTACTTTGATTCAATTAATATGGTCGATGAATTCATTCTATATGATGACATGCAGTATACAAGAAGAGACTGGCGCAACAGGAATCAGATCAAGACAAAGGATGGATTAAAATGGCTGACAATTCCTGTTGAGGTAAAAGGGAAATATTTTCAGAAGATCAATGAGACAAGAATTAGTGAGAATGACTGGGGAGAAAAACACTGGCACACAATAGTTCACAATTATTCCAAGTCAAAATATTTTAACGAGTATAAAAAAATTTTTGAAGAGTTATATCTGGATTACAAAGAAGATAATTTAAGCAAGGTGAACCGCAGGTTTCTGGAAACAGTATGCGGCATACTCGATATCAAAACTCCAATGAGATCATCGAGCGAGTTCGAATTGCTAGATGAAAAGACTGAACGTCTTGTAGATATCTGCAAAAAATCCGGCGCTACAGATTATTATTCCGGACCTGCAGCCAAAGATTATATGAATGAAGATCTTTTTAAAAAGGAAAATATAAAGGTGCATTACTTTGATTATTCAGGCTATCCTGTTTATGAGCAGCACCACGGAGAGTTCAGTCATTCTGTATCGATCCTTGATCTTATTTTCAATGAAGGTCCTGATGCAAAAAAATTTATGAAGTCATTTAAATAAGATGAAGAAAAAAAAACTGGTTATTATCGGAAATACTTCAAACGCGAGGTTAGCGAAATTCTTTTTTTCAACTGATTCGGATTATGAAGTGGCTGCCTTTTCCGCCGATAAAGAATTTATAAAGGAAAATGTGTTTGAAGGACTTCCCGTTGCTGCATTTGAAGAAATAGAATCTAAATATCCGGCGTCGGAATTTGAAGCGTTTGTCGCTGTAGGCTATACCAATATGAATAAGATCAGGGAAAAACTTTATAACGAGTGCAAAGCAAAAGGATATACAATGGCAAATTACATCAGCTCACGCTGTACTTTTCTTACACAATTTCCGACCGGTGACAACTGTTTTATTCTTGAAGACAATACAATACAGCCGTTTGTAAAGATCGGAAATGATGTCGTTCTCTGGAGCGGAAATCATATCGGTCATGATGTAACAATTGAAGATCATAATTTCATAACATCTCACGTCGTAGTATCGGGATTTGTAACTATAAAGAGAAACTGTTTTATCGGCGTCAATGCAACTATACGTGACGCGATTACAATTGCGCCCGAAACACTCATCGCTGCAGGAGCGATCATCATGAAGGATACGGAGGAAAAGGGAGTATATCTTCCGGCGAGGTCGACATTGTTTGATAAAAAGAGTGACGAAATAAAAATTTCCTGATGCAGAACTGGACAAAGCTCGGATTAATATTTTCTACCGATGGAGAATTTGACTGGATGAAAACACACGCTATGATGCCCGTCATAGATATTCTTGAAAATGAAACTGCAAGAATTTATTTTTCCGCGAGAGATGCAAAGGGAAGATCACAGGGCGCGTATATTGAAATTGATCTCAATGATCCGTTTAAATTATTAAAAATCTCGAAAGAACCTGTTCTGAAATTAGGACAGTTAGGAGCGTTTGATGATGCCGGAATAATGCCGACATGCCTGGTCAATTTTGAAAATAAAAAATATCTATACTATAATGGCTGGACACTCGGAAAAAATGTTCCCTTCTTTTCATTCAACGGGGTCGCGATCAGCGATGACAGAGGAAAAAACTTTATAAAGAAATCACGCGGACCGGCTGTACTTTTTTCAAATGACATTGATCCTTATTCAACATTTGCTCCATATGTAATGAATGACAATGGCCTATGGAAAATGTGGTATGTATCTTTGATAAAATGGGTTGAAGAAGACGGGAAGCTTAAGCATTACTACAATATTCGCTACGCCGAATCGGTTGACGGTATCAACTGGAAGCGGGAAGGGAAGGTCTGTATTGATTTTGCGAGCAAGCATGAGTATGCGATCGCAAGACCTTTTGTTTTAAAAGAAAATAATATTTATAAAATGTGGTATTCATTCAGAGAAAGTGAAAAGAATAAAACTTACAGAATAGGTTATGCTGAATCTGATGATGGCATTGACTGGCAAAGAAAGGATGCTGAAGTTGGTCTGGATGTTTCAGCTAACGGCTGGGATTCGGAGATGATAGAGTATTCTTATTTATATGATTTCAAAGGAAAAAGATATATGCTTTATAACGGAAATAATTATGGAAAGACAGGAGTTGGACTGGCAGTTAGTGAAAAGTTAAAAGTTAAAAGTTGCATGTAGTAAGTAGAACTCGATACAATACTCAATACTTAATACTCAATACTCAATACTCAATACTCAATACAAAATGGACAAGCGGCATATTGGTTTTAATAAGCCCTATTTAACAGGCAAGGAAACCGAATACATACTGGAATCTGTAAAGAGCAGGAAGATCTCAGGTGACGGAGTATTTACAAAAAGATGTCATGAGTTTTTTGAAAAGAGATTTAATTTTAATAAAGTGCTGCTTACAACTTCATGTACCGATGCACTTGAAATGGCTACTATCCTGATCGATACAAAGGCGGGTGATGAGATAATTGCTCCGTCATTTACATTTGTATCATCAGTGAACGCGTTTGTATTGAGAGGTGCAAAAATAATTTTTTGCGACAGTGAAACGGATAATCCTAACATTGATGTCAGAAAAATTGAAGAGCTTATTACTCCAAAGACAAAGGCAATACTGGCAGTTCACTACGCGGGAATAGCCGTTGATATGGATCCTCTGATGGACCTGGCAAAAAAATATAATTTGTATGTAATAGAAGATGCTGCTCACTCAATTGATTCTTATTATAAAGGAAGACCGCTTGGCTCGATCGGACATCTTTCAGCTTTCTCATTTCATGAAACAAAAAATGTGATCTCCGGTGAAGGAGGAATGCTTGTGATCAATGATGACAAGTTTTCGAAACGGGCTGAAGTGATAAGGGAAAAAGGAACAAACCGATCGGCTTTCTTCCGCGGAGAAGTTGATAAATACGGATGGGTGGATATCGGATCTTCATTTCTACCCTCTGATATAATAGCGGCGTTTCTTTTTGCTCAGCTTGAAAATTTAGACGATATACAGACAAAGAGAAAACATATCTGGAATTATTATTTCGAAAAACTGAAGCCTCTCAATGACAAAAAATATTTCAGTTTCCAGCACATGCCGGATTATGCAACCAACAACGCTCACATGTTCTTTATTCTTTGCCGAAGCCTTGAAGAAAGAAGCAGGCTTATTGAATATTTAAAATCGCAAAGTATTTATGCTGTGTTTCATTATCTGTCTCTTGATAAGAGTCCATTCTATAAAGATCAATCCGATAACAGGGAAATGAAAAACTCTGATATATATACCAACCGTCTTCTTAGATTGCCAATGTATTACGAGTTGTCCGATGATGATCTTGATTATGTTATAGAGCACATTAAATATTTTTATGATAACAATGACTGATCATAAGTTTGAGTTGATCGATGGTATCAAGTGCTATGCTCCGGATCTTGCAGAACAGAATGAAGACTTTCAGAGTGAAGGTTTTGATCTTCTGTTCAGGGTTGAAGAAAAAAATTTCTGGTTCCGTTCAAGGAACAGGATAATAAAACATTTATTTAAAAAATATCTCGGCACAGATAAAGAAAGGAATATACTTGAGATCGGCTGCGGTACCGGATTTGTTCTCAAAGGCCTTTCAGAATACAAAAATTATAATCTTACCGGAGCTGAAATACATCTTGCAGGATTAAAGTATGCGAGGATGAGGCTTCCCGGAGCAGAATTTATTCAGGTCGATGCCACAAGGATGCCATTTGAAAATCAGTTTGACGCGATCGGAACTTTTGACGTGCTCGAACATATCAGCGAAGACAGACTTGTGATGAAAAATATATTCAAGGCATTGAAGCCGGGCGGATTGTTTTTTATTACCGTCCCTCAGCATCAGTTCATGTGGAGTGCCGCGGATGATATAGCCTTTCATAAGAGAAGATACTCACGAAAAGAACTTGCAGGCAAAATTAAAGATTCAGGATTTTCAGTTGAATATACGGGATCATTTGTGACATCTCTTTTTCCGGCGATGTATCTTTCACGTGTGCACAAAAAATATTTTACAAAGGAAGAGGAAATTAATCTGGAAAAAAATTCAGAACTGGAGCTTAGTCCTGGTATCAATAGTATATTTGAAAAAATAATGAAGCTTGATGAATTGATGATCAGATCAAATTTGTCTTTACCTTTCGGAGGATCACTTGTAATGGTGGCAAGAAAAAGCAAACCGGGCATATCTGTTTGAACAGGTTATTAAAATTATACAATGATTCCGGCAGATGGGGAAACATTATTCTGCTTGTTTTATTGATACTGTTCGGTGTCATTAACCGTCTTTTCATGGTGGTTAAATACAGATACGTTGATTACATTCTTGAGGCCATACTGATTGCTCTTGCGCTGATACTGGTTTTAAAAATATATAAAAAAGATCTGTTCAAATTTTCAAAACCAAAAATATTTAAAATACTTCTTATAGCCGGGATCGTTATGAGAATTATTCTGGGAGTGCACGATCTTTATGACAGACCGATACAGGAAAGTGATTATGAGAAACATGAAAGACTCGGAGCACGCATTGCGTTTGAAGGAGAGTTCTATGATTTCACCGGAGTCGAATTAAGAAATTTCAGACAGCCGGGTCTTCCGGTTGTTTTTGCGATAGGCTTATGGATCTGTAATAACCCTGTAACCTATGCGATCATAATGATCCTGTTTTCCTTCGGTGTACTTATCGCGGGGTATAATCTCTTCAGTGATATAAAGAACATCGCTGCACTTTTCTCATTCGCGTATCTTGCATTATCTCCCAACATGCTTTTCATGGCGTCATCATCAAACACGCAGCTGTCATTTTTCTTTTTTCTTATCTTAATTTTTATCGCATTAAAAAATTACAAAGGAAAAACTTACCAGCTTCTGATCATAGGCGCATTACTCGCGGCGGAGATGTATGTGAGATTCAATTTTCTGATGGTTTTTATTCTTATACCATTTATCATCGAAAAGCACAAAGAAGATAATATCGAAAATCCGCTGGCGAAACTTGGGATAATCTACATAGCTTGTCTGGTTTTTTATTCACCATGGATCTATAGAAATTATATGATATACGGAACGATAAGATTTATGCCGACAACAGGGCTCGGATTTTACAGCTCAAATGTAACAAAGGATTATACAAAGGTTGGTGGTTATAATGGAGTCCCTGATTCGGTATTAAATAAGTATTCAAAGTTAACGGAAGTTGAATTTGACAATGCTTTAAAAACAGACGCTATAAACTATATAAAAAATAATCCGGACATTTATATTAAAGGCATACCCTTCAGGCTGATAAAGTTTTCTGACCGTCAGAACTGGACGATCGATTATTTTTTCACTCATACAAAATATACAAATTCGCAATTTGCAGATGACTTCTTTCAGACCATCGAGAATTTTTTTGTATGGGTAGTTTTATTTCTTCCGTTATTTTTTTTAATAAAGAACAGGAAACTGTCATCCCTTCCGGTTTATATACTTTGGGTGTATCTAAGTTATTCAATTGTATTGTTATCAATTTCAGAAACGAGATCGAGATACAATTTTCCTTATGTACTTTTTCCGGTATTTGCAGTCGCGTTATCGGGGAAAGAAAAGGATGATGAGAAGACATCCCACGCCACATCAAACAATCTTGAAATCCTAAAATGAAGTATCTGATTTGCACACGGCCTTCGGGACAGTATCCGAGAAATATACCGGTTGCAGACTTTTGTAACCTCGTTGCTTATTACATGAAAAAGAAAGGGAATGATGTTCTTTTGCTTTACACTCACAGAGCTCCATTTAAAGACGAGATAGAATGGCTTAGTGAAAATAATCTGAAATGGAAGGTCTTAGCGAATACACATTACTATAATAAGAATCCCAAATATTTTGTAAAGCTTTATAAAATTCTCAGATCGGAAAAGCCTGATGTAGTTGAATTTCATGTGCCATCTGTTCCGATGGGATTGCTTACCAGCAGACTGAAAAGGATCAGGAACATGATTATCTGGAACCATTCTCTTTCGTTTTACAATCACAATAAACTTTCGGAAAAAATAAGTTCAAAGGTTCAGACTTTCCGCTCGAATATTTATTTTAAAATAGCAACCGCCATCATTGCAAACAGTGAAGCTAACAAGTGCGATCTGATGAAGCATCATAAAGTTGATCCTTCCAAAGTTCACGTGAAACATCTTGGTACATATCCTCCAATTGACGAACCAACCGGTCCTGTCAGGAGAGAGTTGATGATCGCCTGTGTCGGCAGATACATAAAATCAAAGGGACAGGATATATTGTTGAGAGCTTTACCAAAAGTGATCGCAAAATATCCGGAGTTAAAAATTATTTTTGTGGGTGCGGGTCATCCTGATGATTTGAAATCACTTGCAAAGGAGCTGAAGATATTTGACAACTGTTTGTTTATGGGTGAGTCAAAGAAGGGCGATGTTTATAAAGTTCTAAGAAGAGCATCGATCTCTGTTTTTCCCACACTGCTTGAAGCTTTTGGTCTTGTGGCGATCGACAGTCTTTTCTGCGGTACACCGCTGATAGCGTCCGATACCGGGGGAGTCAGTGAGATAATTGAGAATAATAAGAACGGGATACTTGTTGAGCCCGGCAATGTCAAACAACTTGAAAGCTCTATATTGAAATTGCTCGATGATGAAAAGCTTCGCGATGAATTAAGCAAAAATGCAATTGAGAGAAGTAAATATTTTGATATCAATACCCGGGCAGAGGCATATGCCGACTGGCTTACCAAAAATTATAATTAAGTTTAAGAAAATATAAGTGCCCGCAAAGTTAATGATAGTATGGGATTATGATACGGCTTTAGGGCAGGTCAATTCAACATATCCTTACAATTTTAAATATGATCCCATTTATCAGGAGATTGAAAATGTTGAGTATTTATTGAAAGTCTCAGGATCATCAGACTTTAAAATGACATTTGCATGTGTCGGATTCGCTGCGGAGAAAGGAGTCTTTCCATTTAACAATCCTGATCAGATCAAAAAAATTTTTGATGAAGGGCATGAGATCGCGTCACACTCATGGAGACATGAATGGTTTCCTTATCTTGCTGAAAAGCAGATCCAGAAATCAATTGAAAGAAGTAAATATATTCTTGAGGAGTGTACAGGAAAAAAAAATAGTGTTAATGGTTTTGTCCTTCCCCACAGCCGTCCGATGAGCTGGCTAAAAAAATTTTCCTACAGTCCCGGTGACAGAGGATCGTTTCCTTTTAGTAAAGGTGCCGATATGGGATTCATTCTGAAAAAACTTTCTGAAGCGAACTATAAATGGTGCAGGGTTTTAAAATCTTTCAAACCTGTCTGGAAAAAAATATTTAATAATTCTCCTGAAGAAAAAATAATTTTTCCCAAATGGGAAATTCATAATGACATTGTGTGTGTGCCTCATCATTATACAGGTTTCGATGAACCCGCGCAAAGATATCTTGATATAGCTGTAGAGAAAAATGAATCATTAGTGATAGCCGGTCATCCTGCCGCGCTGAGCAGGAACGGCTCAGAAAGTTTATTGAATTTTAATTCTTTTACAGAAAAAATTTTGAAATACCGATCTGAAGGCCGGCTTGAAATTATGTCGGTAGATAATTTTATAAAAAAAAATAACACGTCCTTTGCAAAAAATTAATAAGGTTGAAATAAAACCTTATTCCGATAAGTATGTAAGCTTGCATGAAGAGTTTTCTAAAAAATTCTGGCCCGATAAAAGAAGAAGAAGAATTGAAAGCTATAACAGATGGAAATTCCGGGGACCCCGGAAAGGCACTGTAGACGGGCTGTTAATAGCTTTGTATGAAAATAAGATAGTCGGACAGATGGGGCTTATTCCTGTTGAATTAAAGAATGGGAATGATACATACAATGCTCAGTGGATATGTGACTGGATGGTGGATTCGGAATACAGAAGCCTTGGAATCGGAAGCAAGTTAACGGAAACAGCAATGATGCGGGACAACATGATAACGCTTGGAAATAATCCGAGTGTGAAAGCTGAGAAGGTAATGGAGAAGATCGGGTTCAAACATCTTAAGTGCGGGAGGATCATGATATTTCCTTTAAATCCTGAACCTGTTTTGAAATGGGTCATACCCGGTAAGATGAGCGGGATGACTTCGCTCTTCGGCAAAATGATCAAGCCATACTTTTCGCTGAAAGTTAATAAATATAAAAAACTCGAATCGGATTATGAGACATGCAGGTGGGAAAACATTTCTGAATTAATTAATGAAAGACAAAATAAACTAAAGTATCCTCAGGTCCTTCATGACAAAAAATTCCTGGAGTGGAGAGCAAACGGGCTTGAAAATTTTTCAGAAAGAATTGCAGCATTAAAATCTCATAAAGGCGGATATGCTTTGTATTCACCCTTCGCTCAATATCTTGATGTGTACGACTGGTATTGCCCGGATTTTGGTGAGCTGGAAAAAATGTTTACGTCTCTTGTTAACCTGGCGCTGAAGAATAACAGCACAATGATACAGCTGGTAGCCAACGACGAGCAGGAAGAATCACTACTTAAGAAACTCGGATTCATCCGGACAAGAAGTACTGAAACAGTACTACAGTTCTCAAAGGATAAATTCATAGATAAAGAGGACAGGTTTTATTTCGCACTCTTTGATACTGACAGAAACTTGTAATGTATGAAAGGAATTTTTTTTCTATATCGCATAAACTGATTTGAAATTATTAGAAAGCTTTGACATTCTTAAAGACGTAAATTCAATCTGGTATTTTAACCTTTATCCAGAAAACGTAAGATCATTTTCAACTTATTATTATAATTCTTCTGTGATGAAGATCCCGGATGAATATAAAGAACTGATGAGGGAGGACAAACGATATTCTAATACTGCGGCCGTTGAACTTGATCAGGGATACCGGGCATGGAACAGAGGTGTGATGCTGACCGCGGAAAATGCTACTTATGAAAAATTAATACACAGAGCAAAACCCGCCCTGACTGACAATTATATTTTTATAAGAAAATATTTCAAATGGCACAGGGTATATTATTTTCTGATCAAAAATTTATTAAGCTTCCATAATCCGTTTTCAGAAATAAGATCCTTTTTCAAAACAAAGGACATAAAAAAAACCGACCTTATAAATCCTCATTGCGAATATCCTGATTACAAAAATTTCACATCCGGACTTATAAAAAATTCACCGCTGGTCAGTATTATCATTCCTACATTGAACAGGTATGATTACTTAAAGGATGTTATGAACGATCTTGTAGAACAGGATTATAAAAATTTCGAGGTAATAGTTATCGATCAGACCGATGAACCCGATAGAGATTTTTATAATAGTTTTGATCTGAAGAAAGAAATTATTTTCCAAGAGGGAAAAGGACAATGGCTCGCTAGAAATGAAGCGATCCGGAAAGCTAAAGGTGACTACCTTCTTTTTTTTGATGATGATTCGAGAGTCGATCCGGACTGGATATCAGAGCACCTGAAAAGTATAGATTATTTTAATGCCGACATTTCAGCCGGCGTTTCACTATCGAAGGTCGGAGACAGTATTCCGGAAAATTATAAATTCTTCAGGTGGGCAGACCAGTTTGATTCGGGCAATGCACTTGTTAGAAGAAATGTTTTTGAAAAAACAGGAATGTTTGACAGACAGTTTGACAGGCAAAGGATGGGTGATGGTGAATTCGGTTTGAGAGCTTATCTTGCGGGGTTTAAAAGCATTTCAAATCCTTACGCGAAGAGGATACATCTGAAGACAGGAACGGGCGGATTAAGACAGATGGGATCATGGGACGCATTCAGGCCTAAAAAATTTTTTTCACCAAGACCATTGCCGAGTGTTGTATATTTTTATAGAAAATATTTCCCGAAAAATTATGTGACCAACGCGTTAGTGATCGGAATTCTTCCTTCACTCATCCCGTATAAATGGAAAGGAAAGAAATATTTGTATCCGATAGGCGCGATTCTGACAATTTTTATTTTACCTGTATTGCTGCTTCAATTGAGAATCTCATGGAAAAGAGCATCTGAAATGTTAACACAGGGAGATAAGATTGAATGGCTGTAAAAATATTTTAATTATTTCATCGGAGTTTCCGCCCGGACCGGGAGGAATCGGCAACCATGCCTTCAATCTCGCAAAGTATCTTTCAATAAATAACATTGATGTAAAGGTGTTAACAGTTTCCGACTTCGCTGATGATACTGAGGCAATGGATTTTGATGCAAAGCAAAATTTTGAGATCGAAAGATTTAAAAGGTATGGCAGCAGGATCAAAACTTATCTTAAAAGAATAAATCAGGTTTTAAATGAAGCAAAAGACAATAACTATTCACATATAATATTCTCCGGAAGATTTTCACTGATGGCTTCTGTCCGTTTGAAAAAAAATGACAACAAAACAAAGTTCATAAGCATAGTTCATGGCGGAGACATTAACACAAATAACAGGGTTGAACAATTTTTTATAAATAAAGCATTAAGAAAAGCTGACCTCCTTATACCAGTATCTAATTATTCGAAGTCAAAAATAAAAATTAAATTAAACCCGGATAAGATCACTGTTATACCGAACGGATTTGATATTGAAGAAAACAATGATTTGAAAAATAAAGAAAAGATATTAAGCAATGGTACACTGAACCTGGTTTCTGTTGGAACAGTCTGGCCGAGAAAAGGTCATCACAATGTCTTTAATGCTTTAGAAGAAATTATTTTGGATCATCCGGAAACAAGATACAATATTATTGGAAGGCCGGCTGATCTGAGCCGGGTTCAGAAATATTTTGATGACAGTAAATTCAAAGATCATTTTAAATTGTACGGGCAGGTAACAGATAAAGAAAAGTTTGAAGTACTTTATAAGAGCCAGATATTTATTTTGCTGAGTGAGAGCCAGTCGAGCGGAGACTTTGAAGGTTTTGGGATCGCGGTGATCGAAGCGAATTACTTTGGACTTCCGGCGATCGGTTCCAGAGGCAGCGGTCTTGAAGATTCAATCAAAGACGGTTTCAGCGGGATACTTGTTGATCCCCGGAATACAAAGCAGATCAGAGACGCTGTTAATACCATTACGAAAAATTATACAGCGTTCAGTAAAGCAGCAAGGCAATGGGCTGAACAGCATCACTGGTCTAAAATAATAAAAAAATATATTACAGCTATGGAAGGTATTAATTAGTTTATGTGCGGATTCTTAGGCGCTGCGGATTTTGAACGAGGGATCAATTGGATCTACCCTGCACTTCAGAAAGGATTAGTTGCGATGGGTCACCGGGGTCCCGACGGAAGCAAGGAATTGAACTTCGATAAAGTATACCTGGGGCATAACCGTCTGAGTATAATCGACCTGTCGGCCGAAGCAGATCAGCCTTTTAAGTCCCGGAATTCTGATGCATACATTATATTCAACGGAGAGATATATAATTACAAAGAATTAAAAAAAGAATTAAGTACGACACATTTTTATACAAATTC
>JBDTLQ010000013.1:0-17024 GCA_039934715.1 Ignavibacteria bacterium
AATCTGATCTTCAGAACCCTTCCTAATAAAAATCCTGATTTTAAAAAACGTCCTGATCCGGCAAACACTGTCGCATTAGGCGAGTATCTATCACCGGGCTGCAAGGTTTGTCATAGTCCGATGGACGGAGGAGATTTTGTAGAGGGTAAATTATTTTCAGGCGGCACGGAATTTTCAGGATCAAAAGGAGGAACGATCCGGTCCGGGAATATATCTCCCGACAAAGAAACTGGGATAGGAAATCTGACCAAAGAGCAATTTATACAGAAGTTTAGATTTTACGGAAAACCGGAGACGCAAAATATTCCAGTAAAAGACGGGGAGTTTAATACTATAATGCCCTGGACATTCTTAGCAACAGCAAGTGACGAAGATCTTGGAGCGGTGTATGATTATCTGATGACTCAAAAACCGGTTTCGAACAGAGTGGAAAAATTTACTCCCGGTCCGATCATCCCGAAAAGATGATCTAATATAAAATTTCTCTTTTAAACTAAAGTGATCTTTGTGATCTCAGGCGAGCAGTTGAATCTGATAGGAAGTGCAACACTTCCTATGCCTCTTGAGACATACATTCTTGAGACTTCATTTTCATAAAGTCCTGAAATATATTTGCTCACTGCTCCCGCAAATGAAATATTCAGATCACCAAACTTAGCAAGAACAACCTGGCCGCCGTGAGTATGACCGCTTAATATAAGGTCAAGCTTCTTATCGTTCATCTGTTCAAAAAAATAAGGCTTATGGAACAATGCAACTTTTGTTGTAGTGTCATAATCAAGATTTTTTTGTATAAATTTCTCTTTTGTTTTTTCTACAGTTGTATTAAGATAGCTCATAAGAACATTATCGTACGAAGACCCGCTTTGTCGTGTATCCTCAACCCCAAGAATACAAAGATCTTTTCCGTTTATGTTAATTATTTCCGAATCATTTCTTAATAATTTTATCGGAGTTTCTTCCGAAATTATCTTTGCTATGAACTCCGGATCAGAAAAGTAATCATGATTCCCTAATGATGCGTAAATTCCTTTTGAGGCTTTCAAATCCCTAAATGATTTGGCAAAAGGAATGACCTCAGTTTTTTCTGAATTAGTTATATCCCCGGGAATAAATATGAAATCAGATCCTAAATCATTTACAGCACTGACATATTCATTCATAAGATCTTCCTTCATATAAGGACCGGAATGAATATCACATATTAGAGATATAGTCACACCAATTAATTCTTTTGGAAGGTTTGGGATTTTAATTTCCTTATTCACAATTTCGAAATTTCCACTATTAAGAACTCCAAGTGTGGCGCCTGTAAAAGCATAACCTGATACCAGGGCGGCGGATGATTTAATAAATACCCTTCTTGACCTGTTAACGGTTTTTACCGCGGGCTTATTTCGAAATCTGTTCAGCATTTGTTTTGTACTGTTAAATTTTGAAAGTACCCAGGCGGTGATCGAAAAAGGGGACTTGATGATCTTGCCGATAAGAAGAAAAAGGCCGATAAAAATAGTTGCGCCCTGAAAAATGTAAAACGGCTTGAATGCGTAATTATAAACCCATTCCGGGATAGTGCCCGATGTAAATCGGTTAAAGATTACATAAAGGTAAGGGAGATTGAACAGTAAAAATGGGTAGTTTGATATAAACTTTACTGCACTTGAGGATCCGTATCTTGACTTAAGAAAGTTCCTGAAAGTCCTGTAAACTAAATACTGGAGACCTAAGATTACGCTAAATAATATTACTACAAACAAAGTTCTGCTCAAGGTTGACAATATGAACTCAAATAACTGAGTTCGTCTTAATTACGTTTCAAAAATTTTTTCAAAGAATAAACAAATCAAATTCTTATGACAAAGTTAAGTAATTGAAACCATGTATTAAACATGATTCTAAATATTTTTTAAATAACCTTGATTAATAAATTAAGTATACCTAAGTTTGTTTTAAACTCACCTTAAATATAAAATTGAACAGAAGTTTAGAGGATTATCTAAAAAATATATATTCGATCCAGCCTATCTCGGGAAGGGTAACAACTTCATTGCTTGCTGATAAGCTTAACATTTCAGCGGCAGCTGTCAGCGAAATGGTTTCAAAGCTCTCAGGAAAGGGATACATTAAAAATATTCCATATAAAGGGTTTGAGTTGACAAAGAAGGGCGAAGCAATAGCGATCAATCTTGTCCGAAAACACAGGATATGGGAAGTATTTCTCCTTAAGCATCTTAATTACCCTTGGGATAAAGTCCACAGCGAAGCTGAAAATCTTGAGCATTCATCTTCCGATGAGCTCATCCTGCGTCTTGATAAATTCCTTGACTATCCAAAATTTGATCCTCACGGGCACCCGATCCCTGATAAAGAAGGAAATATTTCACCGGATAAGACCATTCCTGCTGCGGATCTCAAGAGCGGTGATACTGCTGTAATAAAGCAGGTTTCCGATGAGAACCCTGAAGTGCTGATCTATCTTTCGAAGGCAGGTCTCAAGCTGAATGATGAAATAAAAGTAATTGAAAAAATTAATTTTGATAATTCGTTAAGCATTCATTTTAAATCGGGGAATATTTTTCTGAGCGAGAAGCTTGCTAAAAATATATTTGTAAGGAAAAAATAATTTATACAGATGTTAAAAGATCATGAGAAAAAAATTATTCTATTAATTAGTTTTAATCAGATCATTGCCTAAAACAGACAGGTTTCGGTCGGCCTGAATTTCAGGCCATTTGAGGATTCGGTTTTAAAAGTTAACTACTCAAAAGGCGGGCATATGAAAGACTCAACAATGAAAGCAATATGGTATTTATTTCAGGATCGATCGCAACTTATTTTTAAACAGAGATTCTAAAAACACATTACGAAAACGAATACAATCTTATATGAACGAAACTAAGAACGAAACAGAGTCTGTAAAATCAAAACATAAATCAAATAGCCTGAATGGATGGAGAAGGGCTAATACATCCAATTCACTTCCGGAAGTTTTTTCCACCATAGATGTTCCGGCTAATGGTTCATTCTGGAAAAAACTTTTCGCGTTTGCAGGCCCGGGATTAATGGTCGCGGTAGGATATGTGGATCCGGGAAACTGGGCTACGGATCTTGCCGGAGGTGCGAGGTTTGGATATATTTTGATCAGTGTAATATTAATTTCAAATATCTTCGCGATTTTTTTACAACATCTCTCATTGAAACTTGGGATCGTTACAGGCAGGGATCTTGCACAGGCGTGCAGGGATCATTATTCCAAACCGGTATCACTTATATTATGGGTACTTTGTGAGATCGCTATCGCAGCTTGTGACCTCGCCGAAGTGATCGGCTCCGCCATTGCTTTGAATTTACTTTTCGGCATCCCGTTAATAGTAGGTGTGCTGATCACCGTTGTGGATGTTTTAGTGATACTTCTTTTTCAGTATAAAGGATTCAGGTATCTTGAAAGCATTGTCGCTGGTTTGATGGCAGTGATACTGTCCTGCTTTACATATGAGATAATAGTCTCAAACCCAGATTTTTTTCCGATATTAAAAGGACTTATACCTACAGCACAAATTGTTTACAATCCGGAAATGCTATATATAGCGATAGGTATTCTTGGCGCAACTGTAATGCCGCACAATCTTTATCTGCATTCAAGTATTGTCCAGACAAGAAAGTTTAAAAGAGATGATACAGGAAAAAAGATGGCTGTAAAATTCGCAACGATAGATTCAACTGCATCATTGTTCCTCGCGTTTTTTATTAATGCCGCGATATTGATCCTTGCTGCCGCAACATTTTATACAACCGGCAACAATGATGTAGCGGATATCACGGACGCGTATAAGCTGCTGACACCGCTTCTTGGAGCAAGCCTTGCAAGCACGGTATTCGCTATTGCTTTGCTGGCTTCAGGACAAAACTCCACATTGACCGGTACCCTGGCAGGACAGATCGTCATGGAAGGATTTTTGAACATAAGATTAAAACCATGGCTGCGAAGATTAATAACGAGATTGATCGCGATCATACCCGCGTTTATAATCACTCTGTTGTATGGAGAGAAAGGTACGACCAGTCTGCTGATCCTAAGCCAGGTGATCCTATCAATGCAGCTGAGCTTTGCAGTGGTTCCGCTTGTTCAGTTTACAAGCGATAAAAGGAAAATGGGGAAGTTCGTAAATAAGCTCTGGTTAAAGATAACAGTCTACATAATAAGCGTTTTAATAATTTGCTTTAACGTTTATTTACTTTTTGAAACATTTAAAGAATGGTTTTCATAAACAGGTGCAGCATTATTTTTTATAGATCTTCAGATCACGAAATTTAAAGTATGAGAAACCGGCTGAAGTTGTGATTATTCTGTACAAATAAAACTGGTTGTTCTTTGGTGATGCGATCGTAATATCAGCAAATTGTTCCGATGGCAGAATGTTAAGATTACTGCCGCTATAGATCACTGATTCACCGGGACCAACATTAAAAAAGATCTGCATGGGGATGGTGGATGTGTTATTCTCACCCAGGTAGTAAAAGGTAATTCTCGCGCTGTCACGGTCAGTAAAGTCAAGCATGCCTGAAGTTATGGATAGCGACCTTGACGATGTTCCTGATTGGACGCCTACAGAATCACCTGTAACCTCTGCCAGCAAAACTTCACCGGTTTCAGGTGGAGTTACAGGATCATCACTCTTACAGGAATAAAAATTTGTTAAAAGTATAAGAACAAGAATAAAAGTCAGCTTAAGCATTATATATTTTTTGATTTATTTTAAGATAAATAATTTAGGTTGAAAAATGAATCTAGAGTGCTCAGCATAAAACAGATGTATGACAGAGAAAGAAACCCTTAAAATATGGTATCATCATCTTCAGGACGAAGCGGACGCAGCTTATTTATACAGGATCCTCGGCAAGGAAGAGAAAAACGAAAATAAGAAAAGTATCTATCTTCAGCTTGCGGATGTTGAAGACAGGCATAAGGATGCATGGCTTGAAATGTTCGCGAAGAATAACATTGAATCAAAAAAATTAAAACCGTCATCGCGCGCAAAGTTTTTCGGATGGATCGCGGAAAAATTCGGAACAGGATTATTATCAAAGATAATGCTGCGTGAAGAAGGGCTTGAGGTCAAATCATATCTCGGACTTTACAATTCGACAAACTCCACAGATACAAAAGCGATAGCACTTCAGCTGGCAAAGGATTCAGCTGAACACTCGGGAAAGCTTACCACTCTGCTTGACTCGGAAGGTGAATCATGGCATCAAATAGAGTCGGGTGGATTATTAAGAAATATTATTTACGGATTCAATGATGGCCTTACCGCTAACTTTGGATTGATTGCCGGTGTCATTGGTGCAAATGTTGGACATCACATCATCCTCATCTCAGGAATTTCAGGAATGTTTGCGGATGCTTTATCGATGGCTTCCTCCGGATATCTCGCTGCAGTCAGTGAAAAGGAAGTATATGAGAATGAGATGAAGATGGAAGCGGAGGAAATAAAACTTATGCCCGAACTTGAAGCTGAAGAACTTTCATTGATCTATCAGGCTAAAGGAATGGAAGTAAATGATGCTAAGAAACTTGCTGATGAAGTGATCAAGAATCCTGAACTCGCTCTCAAGGAAAGTGTCAGGGAAGAATTAGGAATAAGCGAACGAATAACAAGTCCGTTAAGAGAAGGATGGATCACAGGTGTCGCAACCGCAGTAGGTGCCTTGATACCGGTTTCACCATTTTTATTTTTTGAAGGAGCTGCGGCTGTATGGACATCATTTATAATTTCAATGATAGCTCATTTTATAGTCGGAGCTGCCAGAAGCACGTTCACAGGAAGAGGGATCTTCCGCAGCGGATTCGACATGTTCGTTGTCGGTGTAGGTATAGCGGTGATCGGATATTTTATAGGCGAGATGATATCAAGATTTTTTTAATATTATTTAAACAGCCAGTTCAAACGAAGGTTGTAAACATGAAAGTCACTCCAGTTCTTAATATCCGTGACATGCGATGGCTGTTCAAGTGCGGTATAATCGAACATGATGTTCAAAGGTATATTTGACTTTGAAAGTTTCTGGATCGGAACATTAACACCGAATCCAAAAGTAAATTCATTTAATTCCTTCTTGCAGTTTTCACAATTGTCTTTACGAATGTCCTGAAAATAATACCCCGTCCTCAATGACAATAATTCCAGTAATGTAAACTCAAGCCCGGTTTTTATTCCATCATAATGATCTGAATTAAAAAGTTTCTGATATTCGGATGTAAGAAGGAAATTGTAATTTTTCAGATTCGGAATGATCTCTTTATTATCAATAATTAAATTGTACGCAGCTCCGATCCTGAAAATTACAGGCAGCTGTAAATAGTCTCCATTGCCGCCGCCGGAGTTTATGTTAATGATGCTTGAGCCAAAGTTTACAGTATGTTTTAAATTTTTACCGTCAAAGTTTAATGATTTGATCACACCCAGGTCTGCATAAAAAATATTTTCCGGCTGACCATCGCCTGCAATGTTGAAGGATGTAAAATCGTAACTCCGGAAAAAATTTAAATTCACGCCGGCATACAGATTCTTGATCACTTCAGAAGCTATTGACAACCGTAAATTTCTTAGAGATAATGTATACTCTTTGCCCGTCGGTACACCAAATTCATTTGTAACCTGTACATCTGCTAATTTTAAATAGTCACGGCTGATTCCAACCACTCCGTAATTTCCAATTCTGTATGAAGCGCTAAGAAAATTATAGCTGGCGTCTGTAGCAAGATAATAAGGATCAGCGTAGGTACCGCTCAGGTTGAGCCCATGTAAACCGGCTAATCCGGCAGGGTTATAGTAATAGGAATTTGCGTCTCCCACAATGGAAACAAAACTTCTTCCAAGTGCCTCGGAACGAGCACTTGGCTGCCGTCCGAAAAAAAATTCATCAAACTCATAATTATAAGTTTGTGAATACGATCTGCTGCAACTGATAAATAAAATTAAGAATGTGAGGATTATTTTATTACTATTCATATTATCCTTTAATTATTTATGTTGATATTAAATATAATAAATTATGAAAACCATTTACAAATCTTTCCTGAACATCTCCATCAGCTTCTCCGGCTCTTTCAGGGAAGTGAATCCGAATTTTTTATAAAGCCCATGCGCATCTCTTGTTGCAAGGAACCATCTTCGTAGATCCTGAACTTCGCCATAATTTAAAATTACCTCCATAAGCCATTTTGATAAACCTTTCCCGCGATACTCTTCTAAAATATAAACGTCCGCAAGGTAAGCGAAGGTAGCGTAGTCTGTAATCAATCTTGCAAATCCTATCTGTTTATTTTTATAATACATTCCGAAACACAGTGAATTCTTTATTGCTATCTTGAGTGTTTTCAATGGACGGTTCTTCGCCCAGTATGACTTGCTTAAATAACCATATATATCTTTAATGATGAGTTTTGATCGGTCCGTGCTTATAAGAAAATTGTCTTTCCTGAAATTCCGTTTCATTAAATTTTTTCTTTCAAATATAAGTAAAAGTAAAAATCAATTATACAGATTCATGATTCTCTTTATCGATACAATGCCTGAAGGATCAAAGTAATATTTAACTTTCAATAAATTTATTGTTTATTTATCTTTAAAACCGTGATGACATACATCAAAGCTTTTTTCATTTCCATCCATTGTGTAATCATAGCCATACTGACAATTTTAGTTTCTCCGTTTGACCGGAAAGGAAAAATCACACATTATTTGTCCAAAGCCTTCGGCGGCGGGATCCTGTTAATTGCAGGAGTAAAAATAATTGTTGAGGGAAAGGAAAAGCTCGATGCGGATGATAATTATATATTCATTTCAAATCATTTAAGTTATTTTGATATACCTATATTAATGCTCGCGATCCCGAACAATGCACGGTTCATTTATAAAGATTCATTAACTAAAATTCCTGTACTGGGATGGGGAATGTATCTCGGCAAGTACATTCCGATCAACAGGGACAACGTGAGGGAAGCAATGAAGGCTCTTAAGTCTGCCGCAAAAAAAATTACGAACGGAATTTCGGTGGTTATTTTTCCTGAAGGGACAAGAAGCTTCGACGGATCATTAGGAGAGTTTAAAAGAGGAATGTTTGTGCTGGCGGATGAAGCGAGGGTGCCGCTTGTTCCGACAACTATAGTTGGCTCTGATATGATAATGCCGAGGACAAAATTTCAAATTAGATCCGGTACTGTAAAAGTAATATTCGATAATCCTATAGAGTATAAAAAAGATAAAAATTTACTAAATGAAATCAGGGATATTATAAACACTAATCTTACACAAATTAAACAATAACCATGTCCGTTACAATAAATGATGTCGATAAGATCGCGAAGCTTGCAAAGCTGAGTTTTGCCGATGATGAAAAAATAAAACTGCAGAACGATCTTAATAAGATATTGGAATACATTGATCAGCTGAATGAACTTAATCTGGACGATGTCGAGCCGTTGGAAAATATAAACGAAACAGAAAACATTCTGCGTGAAGATGAAACATTTAAATGGCTTACAGCGGAAGAAGCTCTGAAAAATGCTCCCGCAAAGACCGGTAAATTTTTTAAAGTACCAAAGGTTCTTGATAAATGAAAATTATCGGAATTATTCCCGCGAGGTATGCTTCAACACGCCTGCCGGGAAAACCCCTCCTGTTGGTCAAAGGAAAGTCAATGATACAGCGGGTTTACGAACAGGCCGGGAAATCAATGCTGATAAGTTCGGTAATAGTCGCAACGGATGACAAGAGGATATTTGACTGTGTAAAAGATTTCGGCGGGAAAGCAATGATGACTTCAAAAAGACATGCTTCAGGGACTGACAGAATATTCGAGGTCGCGAAAAAAATGAGATCGGATATCATAGTAAACATACAGGGCGATGAGCCGTACATTGATCCCGGAAATATTGATAAAGCCATAGAACCCTTTCTTAAAGATAAACATTTAAAAGTTTCTACCTTAGCAATAAAAATTAAAACTCTTGCCGATCTCCTCGATGAGAATAAAGTGAAGGTTGTAATGGATAAAAATAATTATGCGCTGTACTTCTCGAGAAATTCTATTCCGTTTGATATGAAGCATAACCCTTCCCGGCTATGGAGTCTTAATGGAAATAAATATTATAAGCATATTGGTTTGTATGTTTACCGCAGAGATTTCCTGTTGAAGTTTCCGAAATTGAAGAAGAGCTATCTTGAAAATACAGAGAAGCTTGAACAATTAAGGATATTGGAGAATGGTGAAAAGATAAAGGTCGTTCTGACAAATAAAGAATCGTTTTCAGTTGATACAAAGTCAGACCTGGAATTAATAAATAAACTATGATAGAACTTGTTTCACATTCTTCTAAGCACCGGGACAGTCTTGTGCGGCTACTTAATAATAAGGAAGTGGAGAAATGGCTTTTGCAGGTTCCTTCACCATACACTTATGATGATGCGGATTTTTGGCTTAAGAAGTGCAATGATGACTCTCATGACAGGGAAGTTTTTGGATACGCGATTGAAAATGACGGAGTTCATGTTGGAGGTATCGGACTTCATAAAAAGTATGAGCATTCTGCCGAAGTAGGTTACTGGATAGGTGAAGATTATTGGGGCAAAGGTTTTGGCACAACAGCTTTAAATAAAATTCTAGATAAAGCCTTTAACGAATTAAATTTTGTAAGAGTTTTTGCACATGTATTCGATGGAAATGCAGCCTCTGATAAAATACTTTTGAAATGCGGGTTTGAATATGAAGGATTGTTAAAGAAAGTTCATATGAAAAATAACAGGTACATTAATTCAAAATTATTCGCGAAGGTAATTGATTAAATTTTTTTGTAAAATAAAGTCTGCTATAAATAATTTTATCAAAATAAAAGTTTAACACACAACCATTTGAAGAAGCCAAAATATATTTTTTTAACAGGCGGAGTCGTTTCGTCATTGGGCAAAGGGATAGCTGCCGCTTCACTGGGACTTTTGCTTAAATCGAGAGGTCTCAAGGTTACAATACAAAAGCTTGATCCTTACATTAACATCGATCCGGGAACTATGTCTCCCTTGCAGCATGGTGAAGTATTCGTAACTGATGACGGAGCTGAAACGGATCTAGACCTGGGGCATTATGAAAGATTTCTGAATGAGAATATGTCGAAAGCCAACAACATGACGACAGGTCAGATTTACAATGAAGTCATTACAAAAGAAAGAAGAGGCGACTATCTTGGTGCAACGGTGCAAGTCATACCGCACATTACGGATGAGATAAAAAGAAGGATCCGCCTTCTTGAACAGGAAAATAAATATGACATTATAATTTCAGAGATCGGAGGAACAGTCGGAGATATAGAATCACTGCCGTTTCTTGAAGCGATGAGACAGCTGATGTTCAACGCGGGAAAAAATAATTCACTGGCTGTTCATCTTACACTTGTGCCTTATATTAAATCCGCAGGCGAGCTCAAGACAAAACCAACTCAGCATTCAGTAAAAACTTTACTTGAGATAGGGATACAGCCTGACATATTGCTGTGCAGGAGTGAGCAACAACTTTCCAAAGAGCTTAAAGACAAAATAGGATTGTTCTGCAATATAGAACCGGGCTCAGTAATGCAGGCGCTCGACGCGAGATCGATCTATGAAGTGCCGCTTCTTTTAAGAGAAGAAAAGTTTGATGAAGTAGTGCTTCATAAATTAAATCTGAAACCCGGCAGGTTGAATCTGACTCAATGGACGAAAGTCGTAAAGAAAATAGAAGATCCCGAAAAAGAAATTACAATAGGTATCTGCGGGAAGTATAATATTATTCCTGATGCTTATAAGAGTATTCTGGAATCTTTTGTTCATGCAGGAGCATTCAATGAAGTAAAGGTTAATCTTAAGTGGATAAACGCTGAAGAGATCGAAAAGAATAAGAGCAACATAAAGGAGATAATGAGCGGGATCAAAGGGTTGCTTGTATGTCCCGGTTTTGGAGAAAGAGGCATTGAAGGGAAGATAGCTGCAATTCAATATGTAAGAGAAAATAATATTCCATTCCTCGGAATATGCCTGGGACTTCAGTGCGCTGTGATTGAGTTTGCCAGAAACATATGCAAATTAAAAAATGCCAACTCGACGGAGTTCAAAGAAACGAAGTACAATGTCATTGATATTATGGAATATCAGAAATCGGTAAAAGTGAAAGGCGGTTCAATGAGACTTGGATCATACCCTTGTATCGTTGAAAAGAATTCTCTCGCTTACAAATGTTATAAAAAAGAATTCACCAATGAAAGACACAGACACAGGTATGAAGTAAACAATAACTACAGGAAAATATTAACCGATAACGGATTGAAGTTGTCGGGATTATCACCTGACAGCACGTTAGTTGAAATGATCGAACTTCCGAAGAACTTGCACCGGTTTTTCATTGCAAGTCAGTTTCATCCTGAATTAAAATCAAGACTTGTTGACCCGCATCCTTTGTTCAGAGAATTTGTAAAGGCATGTAAGGAACTCTAGATCTTAATATCAATTATAGATGATATCTTTTTAACAACTTCTCCAAACCCATTCTCTTTATTAAATCCATAGTCATGACCATCGAGAGACTTACCCTGTGATTCGAATGACCACAACAATACACCGGCAATGCCTTCTTTAAAATAATTGTTTAATTCCCTTTCAAGGATTTTTTTCCGGAGTACTTCATTATTTTTTTTAAAGCCTACTTCACCTACGTACAGAGGCTTGTTTAATTTCTTAGCGATCCGGATATTTTTACGGTTGTAATTTCTCCATATGCTCCTTAATGTTGAAGGGAAATCAATCAATGAATTAAATCTCCCGATTGTAAACCCGTCAATTGCTGAAGGAATAAAATTTATCATAGTATCTAATGAGGAAGAGAGTCCGGACAATTCGTGTTTACCTTTTAGCCTGTACATTATATCCAGTCTTTCAAACATAGTCGAATTGAAACTGTAATCATGAATTGAAATACAATCCAGTGTTTTAATGGAATACAGTTTTTCAAAGTTTGATAATTTAAACCTTGAAAAAAAATTACCGAATTTATCACCTACTCCACCTATTGTTCCTATCGATATCAGATGATTCGGGTCAGCGGTTTTAAATTTTTCGGAAGCGTCTTTTGCAAAATTATAAATATCTTCAAATGAATCTGTAACAGGCTCATTGATAAGTTCCCATAATAAGATCTCGGTTCTGTCTTTAAGTCCGTTTACAATGTCAGCAGCAAGCTGAAGGTAATTTTTTTTATATCCCTCCCTGTACCAGTCATTTTCAATTTTATAGCTTTGCAGATATCCTGTTGGATCAGACAATACGGGGATCAGCTTCAGATCAAGCTCGCGTGAAATATCGCATATCTCTGTAAGCTTTTCCTTCTTTACGGGTTCGAAAGCCCAAAACCTTATGACGCGGAAACCCTGTTCAGCAGCATCTTTGAGCATCGCTTCAGTTATTTTGGGTTCAACATTGGCGAGTTCATACATGTTAGCTCCGATGAACCTATAGGGTGCTCCGGTTAAATAAAAGCGTCCGTTATTAACAGTCACAAAATTATTTTGCATCATACTATTTGTTCAAAAATATTTAATCCTGATCTGTAAATCCATTTAAATAATTTTTGTAACCGGAATAAAATATTTATAAATGAGTAGTTATACATTGAGAAATTGAGTAGGAACACTTATTCACTATTTATGAAAATATTAATAATTTTGTATAGAAAAATTAATTAATTATTATTTTAAAAAAATTAAAAATGAAAATTTCGGACTCAGGACAAACAGCAAAAATTACAACAGTTGTATCTGCAGGATACATAGCTTTTTTTCTATACTTCCTTTATAAAAAATGGTAACCACTTGTTAAACCCAAAAATATTTCTAATCTTAATTTGACTAAGTCGGCACCCCAAACCGACTTACAAAATTACTCTCATCAAGAGCACGAAAAAAAATGGAACGCTGATAACACAGATTTAGCCGGTGGTCACTGATCTTAGTATCTTTTTTTAAAATAGACCCTTATCTATTTAAAAATAGATTTACTCTTACTGGATCGCCTCGCAAAGCTGGTCGAAGCGTCGTTTATTCAAGAAATAACGCGTACTTAGAAACTCTCATCAAAGACTAATTCCGATATATCCTTTCAGATCTAAATTTAATAATTTAGGTAACTCCAAAAATCATAATTAATTTTTTTTTAATTGCAGTTTACCGGACTCAGCGCTCAGGAAGTCAACGAAAGGATTTCCAAGGGGCTTCAGAACAGATCATCCAAACCGAAAAGCAAGACAATCGGAGAGATATTTATCGAGAATATTTTTCCGGTATTCAACCTTGTGATCCTATCGATAATTATTTTTCTTTTATATTTTTACTTCACTACTTTAGACAACCGCCTGCTGCTTGACAGTATAGGCATACTCACCATTGTTTTAGTAAATACCTTCCTTGCTGTTTATCAGGAAATAAAGGCAAAGCGTGCATTAGATAAGGTCAACCTGCTGCTTAAAAAGGAAGTAATTGTAATCCGGGACAGCAGGGAGGAATCGATTGAACCTTCAATGATCGTGCTTGATGATGTTATAAAAATTCAAAGAGGCGATCAGATCGTTGTTGACGGAAAAGTAATTTTCTCCAACCATCTCGAGATAGATGAATCTCTTCTGACCGGAGAATCCAATCCGATCAATAAGAAAGAAAATGATGAGGTGATGTCAGGAAGTTTTTGTCTGTCGGGAAACGGCTTTTATAAAGCGGAGAAGATCGGAGATGACAGTTACGCGGCGCAGGTTACAAGCACAGCGAAGAAGTATAAATTCTCTCTTACCCCATTACAGAAAAAAATAAATTTAATTGTAAAAGTACTTTTTGCCGTTGCTGTATTACTCGTGATCCTTGAAATACTTTTGAATAAAGGCGGATTCAATATTGATTTCATCAGGAAGGTATCAACTATAATGATATCGCTGGTTCCGCAGGGTCTTGTTCTGATGGCATCGGTGACATTTGCAGTTGGAGTTTACAGGATAAGCAAGCTTGGCGCGATAGTACAGAAGTTAAATGCAATAGAATCTTTTTCCAATGTTAAGGTTGTCTGTACCGATAAGACCGGCACTTTAACACAAAATAAACTTAGTGTACATACTGTCAGCCTTTTTGGAAATAAGTATAATGAAGAGGAGATGAAAACACTGATCGGAACTTATGCGAAATTAACCGGAGACAAGAATTCTACCATCAATGCGATAGATGTCTTTGATGGAGACAGCGGGTATAAATTTGCTGATGAGTTTCCGTTCAGCTCCGAGAGAAAATTCAGCATGATCAGTGCGATGAGAGGGAATGAAAAAATTATTTTTATACTTGGAGCATACGATATTCTCACACAGAAGATGAATGATAATTTAAAAACAGAATCTCAGCAAATATTTGAGGAAAATAATCTGAGTGTTTACCGGAATGTGCTTTTTGGAAAAGTGGAATCGGACAAATCATTGGAGCAGATAAAGGATTCATTTGACTCGCTCGAAATAGAACCGTTATGCATCATTTCGATCAAGGATAAGATAAGGGAAGATGTATTTGATGCTATAAAACTGTTTGATGAAAACGGAATTCAGATAAAGATACTTTCGGGAGATTCTTCGAAGTCAATTCAGGAAGTTGCGAGGGAGATAGGTTGGAACATTAAGGATACGGACATGGTCTCGGGAGAAGAGCTTGACAAAATGAATGATGAAGAATTCAGCAGGGTCACTCTGCAGAAGATCATCTTTTCCCGGCTTAAGCCGGAGAATAAGCTCAGGATAATCAAAGCCTTAAGAAAGGAAAAGATATATACTGCAATGATAGGCGACGGAGTTAATGATCTGCCGGCCATTAAAGAATCCGATATGGGGATCGCGATGGAGGAAGGAAGCAGCATTACAAAAGAGGTTGCCGACATTGTGCTGTTGAAAAATAAATTTTCACTTCTGCCTCAGATCTTTGATGAAGGAAATAAAATTGTAAACACAGTAAAGTCGGTCGGGAAATTATTTGTTACCAAGAACTTCTTTGTGATCTACATTACACTGCTGTCGTTATTTTTCTTTCTTGATTTTCCGCTTACCCCGAGAAGAGTATCGCTCATAAATATTTTCGGGATTGGTTTGCCGGCATTCATGATAACATTAAAGAATATGGATGTCTCCAAAACAAAAAATTTCATGAAGGAGCTGATATCGTTTGTATTGATATCCGCAGTGATAATTGTAGCTGCCGGATACATAGGAGTATATATTGTCAGTAAATTCTATGTTGTTTCAGAAAAGGAAATACAGATGGTAATGTTAACAATAATGATAATTACAAACATTGCAAATTATTTTTCCATTGTAATGACGAAAGAGGATACAAATAAGCTGACATATCTGCTTTACGGATTCCTGATTCTGATCGTTTACATTTTTTTCGCTGCAACAAATATAGATACAGGTATCGTAAGGCTTGTTAAAAAGTTTTACGAAATAGATTTTGTAAGAAAGGATCTATGGACAACCATAATGATCATCAGCATTCTGAGTTCATTCATACTTTTCGCGGTTCAAAAAATCAGGGCTAAACTCATAAATAAATATAAATGAAAATAAAGCTGCATACTCAGATCGTACTGGGACTGCTTCTTGGAGCGATATTCGGTTCGGTGTTTCACATTGATCAGCATAAGCTGGAGATAAACACCGCCGGCGGGGAAGTGATAGTAAAGGACTGGAGTGAGCTATCCTATTACAGCAATGACTCTCTGTTGAAAACCTTTGATTCCGAGTCACAGGTCTCCATCATAAAATATTTTGGTTCTGTAAAAGATAAGAAGATCAGGGAAAATCTGAAAATGGATGTAAAATATCCTTCCGGTCAGAAACAGATGATAGAGAAAATTGCCGGAGTAAAAAAGATAAGGACGATCGGAGTGATGTTAAAACCTATCGGGGATATTTTCATCAGGCTGCTAATGATGATCGCGGTGCCTCTGGTGCTTGCTTCATTGATCGTAGGCGCGGCTTCGTTGTCCGACCTGAAGCATATCGCGAAGATAGGGGGAAAGACACTGGGATTCTATGCTCTGACCGCAGTGATAGCAATCACAATAGGATTAGTATGTGCGAATGTCATTCAGCCCGGAAAGTTCATGCCGGAGGATACTAAGAGGAGACTGCTTGAAACATTTCAGGATGATGCTCAAAGCAAGATTGAGCAAAATGTTTCACTAGACATAGTTGAATTCCTTGTTAACATTGTACCAAAGAATCCGTTCAAAGCGATCGCCGATGGTGATTATCTGCAGATAGTATTTTTCTCGATACTTACCGGTATATTTTTATCACAGATAAAATCACACAAGTCTAAAGTTGTTATCGATTTTTTTGACGGGGTTTCAAGTGCAATGATACTTCTAGTTGAAAAGATCATGTACATTGCTCCCTTCGCTGTCTTCACTCTTATTTCTTCTACGGTCGCGGAGTTTGGATTTAATATTCTGCAGACCTTATTTTTATATTCCCTTACAGTAATAATCGGATTAATAATTCTGACCTTTGTTGAGTACCCGATACTGTTAAAATTATTTACAAAGGTAAACGTCATAAATTTTTACAGGGTGCAAAAGCAGGTAATAGCAGTCGCGTTTTCTACAAGCTCTTCAGCTGCGACATTGCCGGTAACAATGGAAGTGTGTGAAAAGAAGCTCGGTGTCCCTAATGAGATAGCAAGTTTTGTATTGCCTCTCGGTACTACCGTTAATATGGATGGAACAGCTTTGTACCAGGCAGTAGCCGCTATGTTTATCGCGCAGGTCTATGGATTTGACCTGAACCTTACTCAACAGCTTACAATTGTATTAACGGCATCGCTCGCTGCAGTAGGCACCGCGCCTGTTCCCGGGATCGGATTAATAATGCTCATCATAGTTTTAGAATGAGTCAAAATATAGAATACAAGGCTCATC